>DASTKE010000517.1:0-5308 GCA_035716105.1 Ktedonobacteraceae bacterium
TTGCCTGATGCCTGCTGGCCGTTCTCTCTGTCACACTACTCAGGCCGCTGTCTGGCTCTGGTCTTGCGGGCCATTGGGCGCGGTGGTGTGCAGGCCAAGGCCACGGCGCACCTCGATGAAACGCATAATCGCGTCCCGGCTCAGAACACCGATGACCCGTCCATCTTGCACAACGGGCAGTTGGTTGACATCGTTACTCGTCATGATGGGCAGAACATCGTTCAAGTTCTGGGTGGGTGAGATGGCGTGCAAGCGCTCTAGCGGGATCATCGTCATGCCGACCGGAGTCTGCGCCCACTGGTCACGCGAGATGTGACGAATATCGCTGAGCGTAATCAGGCCAGCAAGTTGATCGCCCTGCACAACGAGGGCAGAACGCAGTCCCTGTGGCAAAAAGTACTCATCAACCAGGCGCTGCAACGAGATGTTGGCAGGAACCGTAACGGGATTGGGATTCATGACTTCGCGCACAGTGACGCCCTTGAATATGGACTCCAACATGATTTGCGAATCTGCGGTTCGGGCCGCGTTCAGCAGGAACCAGCCGATAAAGCCAATCCAGATGCCGCCGATGATGTTGCCACCAAAGAATATCCAGATGCCCACGAGGATGAAGAGAAAGGCGACAAACTGACCGACGCCCGCCGCAATGCGCGTGGCCCGGCGTAAATTGCCGGTGATCTTCCACACAATCGAGCGCAAGACACGGCCACCATCCAATGGAAAACCGGGGATCAGGTTGAAGACGCCCAGCAAAATGTTGGCGATCGCCAGGTAGTTCAAAATCGCCGCTACCGGCGATCTGGTGAGACCGACTGGCAAGTACAGTAAAAAGGCGATGATGCCGATCACAATGCTGGTAATCGGGCCGACAATCGCCATCCAGAACTCGGTACCGGGACTCTGCGGCTCTCGCTCAATGTTGGAAACGCCGCCAAAGATGAACAGCGTAATGCTCTTGACCGGCAAACCCCGCGAACGGGCGACCAGCGAATGCGCCAGTTCGTGCAGCAGCACCGAAACGAACAACAAAATGGCGGCAATCAAGCCAACAATCCAGTACGTGACGGTTCCCCACCCAGGGTAAATGACCATGAACTGGGTAGCCAGCGACCACGTAATCAGCACGAGAATAATGATCCAGCTATAGTTAATATCGATTTCGATTCCGGCGATCTTGCCGAGACGTATTGATCCAGGCATCTCAACGCTCCTTATTTCGTTTCCTAAAGATTCGTCTTCTATATTTAACACGCTTATGCGAAAAATATAGATGAGGGTGGTGCAACAAATAGATAAAGACACAGCAGAGAGTCTACAAGCCGCACGCAGCTTGCAGACTCTCTGCTGTGTCTTTATCTATTTATTGCAGGTAGATATCGAGGAAGTGGGCAATCGCGGGGTAGACGATCAGGCGGTTGGCGCGTTTGACGATACCGTGGCCCTCGTCCTCGAAGCGCAGGTATTCAACGGGGACACTGCGTTGGCGCACGGCATCGACTATCTGCTCGGCCTCGCCCACGGGAACGCGGGGATCGTTGGCACCATGCACGACAAAGAGGGGCGTCGTGATGTTCTCCACGTGACGAATGGGAGAAATCTGCTCCAAAAATTCGCGGTCGTGCTCCAGGCTACCGTACTCTGACTCGCGCAGTCTGCGCCGCCAGGGGCCAGTATGCTCCAGGAAGGTGACGAAATTGGCAACGCCCACGATGTCCACTGCTGCCGCCCATAGATCGGGATAGGTGGTGATGGCGGAAAGCACCATGAAGCCACCGTAGCTGCCGCCCATCACTGCTATACGCTCTGGGTCGGCGATGCCGCTTTCACGCAGCCAGTTTACCGTAGAGCGCAGATCGGCCACCGAGTCCATCCGTTTGCGCACATCGTCCAGGCTCTGGTACTCGTAGCCATAGCCTGTGCTGCCGCGCACGTTGGGCGTGAGCACGGCATAGCCCTGGGCAACAAAATACTGGATCACACGGTTAAAAATCGGACGTGCCTGCCCCTCCGGGCCACCATGCACATGCACCACCACGGGCAGATTATGTGGCTGCTTGCCCTGGGGCAGGTAGAGGAAAGCGGGTATGTCGCGGCCATCAAACGTCGGGTAGCGTACCAGCGAGGGTGCCACGAAGGTATCCTGGGGAATGCCGCCCAGCGTACTGCGCGTAGCGCGCCAGAGCACCTTCTTCGCGATATCCCAGACCCACACGTCGGCGGCATCATTGGCGCTATCGAGGGTGAAAGCCAGGCGATTGCCATCCTGCGACCAGGTTACGCCGTAGATGATGCCGCCTGCGGGCAACTCCGGCACCGGCAGATGACTGCGCACCTCCCACCCGTTGGAGACATCAAAGAGCTTCAGACGCGAATAGCCATCCTCGTTCGTGACAAGCGCCATGCGCGTCCCATCGTGCGTCAGCGCCAGTTGCTCCTGATCCCAATGCTCATCGAGCAGGTAGGTCAATTCGAGCGTGGTGAGATCAAGCCACGCCAGCGAGAGAAACTGGCGGTCTCGGTTACTGAGCAGGTAGAGGCCGCTGTCATCGGCTGCCCACTGTGCCGCCTCGTACAAGGCTGGGCCAGCGCCCTCGCTCACATCTGGCGTAAGCGCTCTTGCCTCTCCCGTCTCCATATCGACAAGCAGCAGCATATTGCGCACGTTTGACTCGTGGCGGCTCACCAGTACAGCGCGCCCATTAGGAGCGTAGCAGGTCACATAATTCGTGCCGTCCTGTTGTAGCAGCAGTTTTGGCTCGTCGCGCTCTATGTCACGTTCATAAACATCGAAGAAACGCCCGTCGCGCTCGTTGCTTGAATAGGTAATACGCTTGCCATCGGGCGACCAATCCCCAGGCAAGAACATCACCTCCGGCCTGTTGGTCAAAGGGGTAAAGGTCGAGCCATCGGCGCTCAACAGGTACAACTGCGTTCGCTCGTTGCCACCGGCATCGCACGTGGCGAGTAGCACACGTTCTGTGGGAGAGAAGCTCGCGCTGGCCACACGGTCTCCCTGAAAGGTAAGCTGTCGCGGCCAGGCGGGAAGCGCCGCGTGTACATCAACCGGCACGCTCCACACCTCGGCCACACCTGTGATATCCGTCAAGAAGCTCAACTGCTGTCCATCCGGCGAAAAGCTGGCCCCATACGCCATACCAACGTTCAGATAGCGTTCAAAACTATATGCTGGCATTGTTTTCCTGCCTTTCTAACTCTTGTGCTTGTATTGTAACACAACTTGCATCAGATCAAATTCTCTGACTATAATCAGAGAATAAGAAGTCACTGATTGTGAACGTCTGGAGGTGTTTATGGATATGCCACTGGTTGAACAGGTTCGAAGCTTCAATCGGACCATGACCGAGCGCGTTGGTGTCCTCAACGATCACTTCCTGGGCCGAAACCATCCTCTCGGCGAAGCACGGCTCTTATGGGAAATCGGAGCAGAGGGGGCGAGCGTTCGGGAGCTTCGACGTCGGCTGTCACTCGATTCTGCCTACGTCAGCCGCCTGCTGCGCTCACTTGAGAAACAAGGCTTGATTGTGGTAAAGACGAGTGAACATGATGGAAGGGTTCGCCTCGTCCAGCTTACCGAGGCTGGCCTTCGGGAGCGAGCAGAGCTGGATCACCGTGCCGATGCCTTTGCCCGTTCCCTGCTAGAGCCACTGGGCGAGAGCCAGCGCGTGAAGCTGGCAGCGGCAATGGCGCAAGTCGAGCGGCTTCTGATCGCATCAATGGTGCAAATTACCATCGCCGACCCTACCAGCCAGGATGCCAGGTGGTGCATCGAGCAATACTTCAGCGAACTGGGCGAGCGCTTCGAGACCGGTTTCGATCCGACCCTGGGCATTTCGGCCCACCCACACGAACTCACGCCTCCGGATGGTCTGTTGCTCGTCGCCCGCCTGCGAGAGGAGCCTGTGGGCTGTGGTGCCTTAAAGTTTCACGAGGACACTGTCGGAGAACTCAAGCGCATGTGGGTCGCTCCACGGGCGCGTGGTCTTGGGCTGGGACGGCGTCTGCTCCTGGCGCTGGAGGACGCTGCAAGGCAAGCGGGTATCACGATCCTTCACCTGGAAACGAACCACACCCTCGTTGAAGCCATCGAGTTGTACCGGCACTCAGGATACCAGGAGGTAGAAGCCTTCAACGACGAGCCTTATGCACATCACTGGTTTGAAAAACGCCTTACGGCTCCAACTTGATTTTTAGTGCCACTCAATGCATAAGTAAGAACGAGAGAGGTCAGGCAGTGGTCTGACCCCTCTCGTTCTTACTTATGCGTTGAGTATCACCTGCCGCAAACAACGCTGGCAGGCGGCTATGCGTGGTAGATCTCGGTTGAGAAGATCATGCCGGACAGGTACTTCGCCGTGCAGCCATTGGCAGCCAGGGCGTTGTAAAGATCACTGAATGCCTTGTTGGGGGAGTTGGTACCCCATAGATTCTCGGACATGGCACCTTTGAAGTAGATGGGGCCACTCGCGTAGCTACAGGCCCAGCGGGACAGCGCCGCCCAGTCGTATGTTGCATCAGCCGTGTAGTAGATCTCCGGCAGAGGCACATTGTCTCTCGCACCATACGCCACGTACCAGATCTGGTAGTTGGACCACCAGCCAGGTGAAGCATCGCCGAAATCGAAGTAGAGATGCGAGGTGACACTGTTATAGCCGTCGACCAGGCTTTTGGTCAGCGCGAAACTCAACCATTCAACCTCCAGATCGCCAGCCCCGTGAACGCCGATGATGTTGTAGTGATTGTTGGTCAGAAAGCTCTGGATATTGTTAATCATCCGGCCCCATTGCTGCCCATCGGCATACCAGGCCGCGTTCGTAAGGGGAATGGCATGGCCGGAGTAGTAGTTGCTTTCGCCAATGGCAAGCGCGATATTGGTAGTACGAGTGCGACACAACCAGATACCCTGAGCAAAGGTGGCAACAGCATGAAAGATGGCCGTGTCCGTATCGTCGTGACCTCCAAAGTCGTAGGTGCCATAAGTCCCATTGCCGAAATAGACCGGTTGTCCCCAGTCAAGAACAATCAACCCCGGCGCTTTCCGGGCCGCGCTACAGCCCTGGCTGCGCATCGCGGCGGCATTGGTTGTGGACTCGTATAATGAGATAGTATTGATGGGCATATGGTGGGATTGCAGCGTACCAGGCAGAATCGCAAAAGGTTTTTTCGCTGGCACGTATTGTACCGGTGAGGACGCCTGTGCCTTCTGTTGCGGGTGAATGTTGAGACCGGCAAACACACAGCAACCAGACACGAGCAGCAGGGCTATCAGACTCACAAGCTGACGCCG
>DASTKE010000518.1:0-4789 GCA_035716105.1 Ktedonobacteraceae bacterium
TGGAAATACCGCTTGCCGGGCAACACCAGCTTGAAAACGCGACTGCCGCGCTGGCCGCGCTGGAGATGCTGCGCGAACGCGGCGTAGCCTGGGACGAAGCGGCCTTGCGAGCGGGCCTGTTTGCCGTGCGCTGGCCTGCGCGTATGGAAGTGGTTGGATATGATCCCACCATCGTTGTTGATGGAGCGCACAACGCCGATTCCGTGCAAAAATTGATACAAGCCTTGCGCGATTCATTTCCCCTCCAGCGCTTGATCGTCGTTTTAAGCGTCTCTGCCGATAAAGACCTGGCGGGGATGGTGCAAGCCATGGCGAATGTCGACGCCGTTGTGCTGACACGCATGAAGAGTCCCCGCGCAGCCGCGATTGAGCAAATGCAAGAACTCTTTGCGCACTATGCAGCTCGCGTGAGCGTTCATACTGCTGGCGAGAGCGATGCCGCCATGAATCTCGCGCTTGATCTTGCCGGACGCGATGATCTGATCTGTGCCACCGGCTCGATCTACCTGGCTGCCGAAGCCCTGCGCTGGGCTGCCGCACGTGGCGATCAGGAGGCAGCCTCCACGATTGAAAGCGTCGATCACTGATTTATTGTGAGTGCCAGAGGAGGACGTTTATGGAGGAAAGACCGGGCAAAGGCAATTACTTCTCTGTCGTGTTAGACACGGATGGCAAGGCACAGTGCAAGGGCAAGTGCTTCAAGAACTGCACTCTTGCCCTTTAAATAGTTCCATGCGTTGTGAGGGGGTATCACGCCATCTCTCATACAAGAGAGGTGGTCCTGCCCCAATCTCAAGTGGCCCTCTTTCTGGATGTTACCTGCTGGCTGGCTCCTGCTGTCTTCGGGTGTAGCGAGCGCTGCCTTTCTTCCCGGCTGCCGAAGCCTCTTCCGGCGTCCACTGGTGCGCGGTGCCGCGTGCCTGCGAGGTGCGTCCGCCTTTGCTGGCGATTTCCCGGCGTTTCTCTGGACTCATCGCTGCTAAACCTCGTGCGCGTCCGTTTCCTTGACGAATAATCATGATATCTCCTCTCTAACAACTTACAAAGCGCGTTGGCGGCGCTTTGTCTGCCACACATTTTATTTGCTTATACAAGAGTAACAGATGATAACACAATCGGCAAGGAAAGCTTAAGAATTGAGAAAAACTCTCAGCATTCTTTAAGGTCGGGTTTATTTTTCTTAATTTCCATACAATCTCCTTGAGTTAGCACGATAGAACATGTACAATAGGAAAAAGCTATCAGGACACAGTAGGCTGAGAGTTTTTCGTGCATAGCTTCACTGAGGAGGTTTGGAAATGCAAGGCTTAATGATGGATTTTCCCCTGACCCTGCAACACGCGTATGATCGCGCCGTGCGACTGTTTCCCAGAAACGAGATTGTGACTCAGACCGATGCCGGTCTGCATCGCTATACCTATGGCGAGTGGGGAAAGCGTACTGCGCAGCTCGCGAACGCGCTGAAAAACGCCGGAGTCGTTGAAGGGGAGCGCATAGCGACCTTTGGTTGGAACACTTACCGGCACCTGGAATTGTATTTCGCCATTCCCTGCCTGGGAGCCGTGCTGCACACGCTCAATATTCGCCTGTTCGCCGAGCAATTGGAGTACATCGTCAACAACGCCGAAGATAAAATCATCTTCGTCGATGGAGATGTGGTGCCGATTCTGGAAAAGCTGGCCGATTCCTTCAAGAGCGTGCAGTTGTATGTCATCATGGGTGAAGCCCCCAACGCGACGGGCAAACTGCAACCTTCAGTGAACTACGAAGAGTTCATCGGGAGCCAGCCTGAGACTATCGAGTGGCCAAAGCTCGATGAAAACGCGGCGGCTGCCATGTGTTACACCTCCGGGACGACCGGCAATCCGAAAGGCGTGGTCTACAGTCATCGCTCCATCTACCTGCACTCCATGGGCGTTGGTCTGGCCGATGGCCCTGGTATCAGTGAGCGCGATGTCATCTTCCCCATTGTGCCGATGTTCCATGCCAACGCCTGGGGCTTTCCAC
The DNA here is from genome assembly GCA_035716105.1 of Ktedonobacteraceae bacterium. Lineage (GTDB taxonomy): Bacteria > Chloroflexota > Ktedonobacteria > Ktedonobacterales > Ktedonobacteraceae > CADDYT01. The sequence continues at coordinate 2,008 of DASTKE010000518.1, forward strand.
ACGCCGGTGTGATGATGGGGGCGAAAATCGTCCTGCCGGGTCGCTTCATGGACCCGCTGAAAGTGGCGCAGTTGATGGCGAGCGAACATGTCACGGTTGCGGCGGGTGTACCGACAATCTGGATTGGCCTGCTCAGCCTGCTGGCTAAAAACGATTTTGACTTCTCCTCACTGCGCGCCATCTATTGCGGTGGCTCAGCCGTGCCGCAATCCTTGATCGAGGGCCTGGATAAGCAGGGTGTGAATATTGTGCAGGCCTGGGGCATGACGGAAACCTCGCCACTGGCCTCCGTCTCCAAACTGCGCAGCTATCAACAAGACCTGCCAGCAGAGGAACAGTACCGTATTCGTGCGCGGCAGGGAACCGTCATACCCGGCGTGGAGTTCCGTGTCGTGAATGTGGAGACGGGACAGGAGGTTCCCTGGGATAACACGTCATTTGGCGAGTTGCAGGTGCGCGGCCCCTGGATTGCCCGTGCCTACTACGCTGATACCGAGTCGAGCGCCAAATTCGCCGAGGGCTGGCTGCGCACTGGCGACGTAGCGGTCGTCGACGAAGACGGCATCATCCAACTCGTCGACCGCACAAAAGACCTGGTGAAATCCGGCGGCGAATGGATCTCCTCGGTTGAGCTGGAAAGCCTGATTATGGGCCATCCCAAAGTACTGGAAGCTTGTGTGATCGGCGTCCCCCATCCCAGGTGGTCGGAGCGTCCCATCGCCTGCGTTGTCGCCAGGCCCGATTACGAGGGCCAGATCACCAGAGACGAGATTCTCGAATACCTGCGGCCTCGCGTCGCCAAATGGTGGCTCCCCGACGACGTGCTCTTCATCGACGCCGTTCCCAAAACCAGCGTCGGCAAATTCGACAAGAAAGTCCTGCGCCGCCGCTACGAAATGTATACTCCCACGGAAGCGTAGGAATTTAAGAGGTAGTATGCACAAGCAGATTTCGGTGAATAAGCGCGAGCGCTTATTCACCGAAATTTGCTTGTGCATACTACCTCTTAAATTCCTACCTCAAACAGCTTGCACAACAACTGCGTCGTAAACACCAACAGCAATTCTCTGGAAGCCACCCCCATTTGCCCATCTCTGCTCAATACCTCTTGCACTATCCCTGGCTCAAAAATCCCCATTGCCCGTACCGCCTCTGGCGAAAGCACCTGTTGCAACAACTCCGAATCCTCAACATGCAGTAGCGACTCTGTAGGGGCGATCCCTTGTGGTCGCCCGTTTTGCCCCCTTAATAGCTCGTCGGGAACATATTTATGGGCCAGCATGTCGATCATGTTGAGTCCTGGTGTGTCATCTTCTTGTGAGGTGGGAAGGCGTACCAGCATCTGCATGACATCAGGTGTCAAATAGGGCGAGCGGAGCGCCATGCGTTCGGCAGTGGCAAGCTGCTGGATTGGGCCAATGAGTTGATCGGACAGGCGCAGGTGCAGGTCGAGATAGTGCCAGCGCTGCTGCTCCCGTGGAAATTTCTCCGCCTGTCGCGCCAGTTTGCGAGCGTGCAACGTTTCTTCCCAGGACTGCCCCTGCTCAAGCAATTGTCTTGCCTCAGCCGACCACAGCCGCGTTGTAGCAAGCAGAGAAGATGATGATATTAACAGTGCGTACTCCCGCAAAATATCATGTTCCCCTGCTTCTCGTTCATTGGAGCTTGCTCGTAGCGCTTGCTCGAAACGTCGTAACGAAGCGCCAGTCAGCGTAGTAGCGCCCTGACCGGTAAGCGCGACTCGCGCTCCTGTTTGCTCAGAGACGGTATGCAGCAGTTGATGCCACAGAAGCGGCCTGCTATCGACGCAGGGAGCTTCAAGACCGTTCAGGGTTGCTAACCAGAAATCCGGTTGATCGACGCCCTCGATAGCCAGGAAGGGACATTGATATTTATCTGCAAACTGCTCTACTCTGTCCCACGTCTCTTGTATTGCGAATTTCTTATAGCCTAGAGTGGCTACAGTAAATGGTGTCGTGGTATGCTGTGCTGCCAGGGCAAGTGCCAGGGCCGATGAACTGTTGGCCCGCGTGAGCGCAACGAATTGATCGTGAGGTGGCAGCAAGGCGTCTACGGTGCTGTCAAGCAGAGTGTGAAACTGCTCAAGAGTGTTGTCAGGGGAAAGGGGAGCTTCGAAATGGTAGTCAATTGCGGTGTTGACGATGGTTTTGGAGCGCTGCCAGCGTAGGAGCGAGCCAGCCGGGACAACATGAATATCCTGAAAGGCCGTCCAGGGTGCGGGAATGAAGCCGTAGCGCAGCAGGGCGTCGAGCGCCGGCAGGTGCAGGCGGCGCGGCGCACCGGCGGCAAACAGGGCCTTGATCTCGCTGGCAAACAGCAGGTTGCCATGCGCTGGCCAGTCCTCTATGTAATAGAGGGGATGCGCGCCGGAAAGTGGGCGGCGGTAGACGAGCGTGCGCCTGTCTGGAGACCAATCCAGCACGGGAGGTTCGAGGCGCTGGCGGGTGGCAAAGGCCGAGTCCGCGATGGCGAGAATGCCAGCTCCTGGCTGCACGTTTCGCGCCGGTTGGCCTCCATGCCGCCCCAACACGGTCTCCATTGTGCGCAACACCTGCTCGATCATCTCCGCAGGCACCTGTTCCCCTGTGAGCCATCCCGCGAGTACTGGCATATTGTTATTCCGATCCTTCCTGATTTGTCGACAATGATCATATTCGGCTCTCCATCTTGAGAAGGGAAACCCGATGTCGTAGGGGCGATGCCTTGTGCTCGCCCGTGCGGACGGGGCAGCCAACGGCGGGCGTCCGTCTCTCGCCGTCTC
>DASTKE010000519.1:0-4032 GCA_035716105.1 Ktedonobacteraceae bacterium
ACCGGCCCCGTCAGCCTGACCTACCGCGATGGACTGCTCTATGTCCTCAACGCGGCCAACGGGAGTACCGAGACAGCCAATGTGACAGGCTTCCATGTTGATGACAATGGGAAACTGCATCCGATTTCAGGAGCTACCAGACCCTTGAGCGCTGCCCGTCCCAATCCTGCCCAGGTACAGATAGACCCTTCTGGTCGCTTCCTGTTGGTCACAGAGAAGACAACCAACCTGATTGATGTGTATCGTATTGGCAGCAATGGCAGTCTGAGTGCCGCGACCACCTTCTCATCAGTGGGCGTCTATCCCTTCGGCATGGCCTTTAACCCGGCCAATCCACAAGAGGTCATCGTCGACGACGGCTTTGGACTGGGAGGTCAGAACCCTACTGGTGCCGTTACCGCATATCGCCTGGCACACGGTAGCATCCACCTGATTAACGGCCCTGTGCAAGACTTCCAGGTCGCGCCATGCTGGATGGTCATCACCCGCGATGGCCACTTTGCCTACACCTCTGACGCGGATAGTCACGCCATCTCCGGCTATCGTATCAACAAGGATGCCACCATCACCCTGTTGAATGCCGACGGGTCCACGGCTCAAACACCATCAGACACGTTCCCATTAGAGGAAGGACTCAGCCGCGATAGCCACTACCTCTACGCGCTCGACTCCCGGCTGCTGCTGCCCACCCCCGGCCCAGCGACCATCAGCGGCTTCGCCATTCACCACAACGGCAGCCTGACCTCCGTAGTAGACCCAACCCAGATCACCCTACCCGTCACCACCATCGGTCTTGCATCCGAGTAGCGATACAGCTGATTTCGGATATGTAGAACATGAGCGAGCAGGCACGCTCTCGCATTGAAGCGCGCTTGCTCGCTCATGTTCTAGCCTGCGATGAAAGCCCTCGTCGAACCACACAAAGAGCGTGTTGGCGCATTCAATGGTGGCGGTGCAAAAATGAAAGCCGGGAGCCGTTCCGCTAAGCAGTATGAACCCATGTGGCCCAGCTGCCTCCACATTTACCAACGCTGATCTAAGATAGAGCTTCTTCCGTAATACAAGTGATACCAGAGAGAGTATCGGTTTGCATAGAAATGACATACTTTGCTTTCGCAGGCGGTCCTTCTTAGAAGGACTGTGCTTGGCGTGGCATCTTCATGGAGGGTATATGAGATACATTCCTGCCTACACAATCCCTAACAGGACCGTTGTTCACGTGCTAGCTCTCGTCATTGTTGTTGTACCGCTGCTTGGAACCCTTCTCGCAATAGGCCTGCTTTGGGAACGTGCCGTGCATTGGTCTGATCTCGTGCTACTGGCAATCAGCTACTGCCTCGTCATACTGGGGGTAGCAGTTGGCTTCCATCGCATGCTAACGCACCGGAGCTTTCAGGTTCATCCTGTCGTAAAGGCGGTCTTGCTCATTCTTGGTTCTATGGCGGTGGAAGGACCTGCTCTTGAGTGGGCGGCAACGCACATCAAACATCATGCGCAATCCGATCGTGAGGGAGACCCTCACAGTCCTGTTGAAGGACTCTTTCACGCACATATCGGTTGGCTCTTCAAAGGCTCTCTGGCCGACCCCAACAAGTACTGCCGCCATCTGCTCAAAGATGGTCTGGTAGTCTTCGTCAGTCGTACCTTCCCTCTCTGGGTCGCGCTTTCGCTGGTCATTCCTCTGCTCATCGGTGGGTGGACGGGCTTGCTCTGGGGCGGCCTGGTGCGTATCTTCCTTGTCAACCATGTTGTCTGGAGTGTCAACTCTCTCTGTCATACCTATGGCAAGCGTGAGTTTCAGACAAATGATCGAAGTCACAATGTGTGGCTTCTTGCAGTGTTGAGCTTAGGTGAGGGTTGGCACAATAACCACCATGCCTTTCCACGTTCAGCCTTCTGCGGCCTCCACTGGTGGCAGTTCGATCCGTGTGGCTATGTGATCTGGCTACTCGGACGTCTTGGCCTGGCGCATGATATCCATCGTGTCTCCCGGGATTTACTGGCACGCCGTTCTTCCAGCCATGCCCTTGCTCTAAAAGCGTCCAGTAGTTTTCCCGGCGAAGATGAAAACGGCTTCTGAGGATTCAGAAGCCCACACGATGCGCATAGTCGACGCTGCCGACAAAATCACTGGCTCCTTCGCTCCGTTTGTAACTCGCACACGCTGCGGGGCCAGGTCAATGGCTACTGCCTCTTTGAGCCGCCGATACCACCTCCCTGACCAGCTCAATCAATCTTCCCAGATTAGCCAGCCGTTCATCCAGCGTCGCGCCGTCCGGGTCGACGCGCAGCGTAGTAACCCCCGCGGCTTGATAGGTGCGCAGCCGGGTGCGCACCATGTCTTCCGTGCCGATGAGATTGGTTTTGAGTACCAGTTCGTCAGGCACGCAAGCGGCAGCAAGCTGCCGCTCGCCTTTGAGCCAGAGGTCTTGCACCTCTGCCGCGATATCGGCGTAGCCCATGCGGCGAAACGAGTCATTGTAGAAGTTGTGCTGGCGTGACCCCATCGCGCCAAGTGTAAAAGCCAGCCCTGGTTTGCGCGGCGCAATAAGACGTTCAAGATCGTCTGAAAAGGCGACGACGCCAGCCGAGACTTGCAAATCAAGATCGGCGAGGGAACGACCTGTGCGTGCTGCACCGGCGGCGATATGCTCGAAGAAAGGCGAGGCGTGTTCGGGGATAAAGGAGGTGCCAAGCCAACCGTTCGCTTGCTCGCCGGTAAGTTCCAGGCTTTTGGGGCCGAGCGTTGCCAGGTAGATCGGCAGGTCTGGGCGCGGGCGAGCGAGTGGAACCAGCGCCTTGCCCTCGCCACCCGGCAGCGGGAGATGGTAGACCTCGCCAGCATAGCTGAGGCGTTCTCCTCGCGTCACCTTGCGCACAATCTCAATCGTCTCGCGCATACGTTGCAAGGGTCTGTTGAAATGCACGCCGTGCCAGCCCTCGACGACCTGCGGGCCACTGACACCCAGACCGAGCGTGAAGCGGTCGCCGGAAAGCGCGGCCAGTGAGAGGGCAGTCATGGCCGTCATAGCGGGAGTGCGAGCATCGATTTGCAGAATGCCCGTTCCCAGGCGGATGCGTGAGGTCTTCGCCGCCAGATAGCCCAGAGGAGCAGCGCCATCATAGCCCCACATTTCCACCGACCACGCCATATCAACACCCAGCCGTTCGGCCTCAACTACATAACGGACGGCGCTTTCCCAGTCATCGTTGGCTGGCACAAAGCTGATTGCGAGCTTCAAGTGTCTATGCTTTCTCGCTAGTGTGACGACAACGCAGCGGCAATTGCTTGCATCTGGCGAGCATGGTCAAGCGCATGTACACGGGCAAACAGCAGCCACCCACGCCAGTTCAGCTTGCCAAAATCACTGGCTTGCCAGGCGATATCGAGATGCGCCTGCGGGTCAGCCTGCAGCACCGCCGCTGCCAGCCTGTCCCGCGACGCGGTAATGTCGGCCACTATCTGCTCTCGTGAAGCCTCTAGCGGCGCTACAATCTCCCTAAATACAGTCGCCGGTTGCTCTCCGCGTTCAAGAACGGCGCGAATGGTCTGCTCCTCATATGCTGAGATGCGATAGACATGATGCAGAATATCGGCTGCCGACCACGCTCCCTCCTGCTGCTGCATGGAAAAAGCCGCATCAGGTATCAGTGCCGTCGCCTCTAAAAGCTGCTGGTGCGCCTCCCGCAACACGTCTACAAGCTGGTCGGGAGTGCGCTTCATCGATTGGCTTACCAGATAACCGCGCACACGCGCAAGCTCTTCCTCACGAGTCTCCGGTCTTTCTTCTGCTGCCATATAGTACTTCCTTTCCCCTTCCAGAGAGAACAAAATAAAGAGCAACGGGCTATAAGAAATACCTGCTCTTATCAGACCGATCGGTCGGTCTGTATACAAGTATACATGGGCCAGGAAAGAAGTGTCAAGAGAAGAAAATACATGCGAGAGGAGGTAGTGCTGTAGAATTGCTTGCAAGCAATTCTACAGCACTACCTCCTCTCGCATGTATTTTCTTCTCTTGACACTTCTTT
>DASTKE010000520.1:0-3664 GCA_035716105.1 Ktedonobacteraceae bacterium
GCTACAGGTGGCGTAGCCACCTGTAGCACCGTCAACAATCAGGAATTTAATGTGTGGCATTATTGACACGGGGCATACAATAACACCAAATAAAGGGGAAAAACCTTCTTATTCGGTGTATTGTAGCCTTGCGTTATCGGCGTGACGGGAAGGCCGTCAAACGGGATACGTAGGACGAATAGTAGCATGTTCAACTATCAGGAGATCGTTTAAAATGCCTCAACGGAGCGTAGTCGAGGCGCCCAATCCACTTCGAGAGGGGCTGCGTCTGAAGCATAGCCCCGAACCATGTGTGATGGTTATTTTCGGAGCGACCGGCGACTTGACACACCGAAAACTACTGCCAGCACTGTATCGCTTAGCAGTCGAGTACCCACTACCGGCGGGTTTCTCCATCGTGGGAGTGGCACGCCGCCCTTTCAGCAACGAGGAGTTCCGCCAGCAAGCCTATGATGCAGTGTCCTCGTATGGTGCAGAGGCCATCAACCCGCAAGCCTGGGAGAGCTTCGCCTCCGGCATCTACTACCACCAGATGAGCTTCGACAACACCGACGGCTATCAGCAGCTCTCCAGTCTACTGGCAACCATCGATCATGATCGCGGCACCAGCGGCAACCGTATTTTCTACCTCTCAACACCGCCGAGTCAGTACACCGAGATCATCCAGCACCTTGGCACTGCTGGTCTGAACAGGAGCCGTAAAGGCTGGACACGCATCATCATCGAAAAGCCCTTCGGCCACGACCTGGCTTCGGCCACAGAACTCAACCGCCAGGTGGGGAAAGTCTTCCGCGAGGATCAGGTCTATCGCATCGACCATTACCTCGGCAAAGAGACGGTACAGAACATCCTCGTCTTCAGGCTGGCAAACGGCATTTTTGAGCCAATCTGGAACCGGCAATATATCGACCACGTGCAGATCATGGTGGCTGAAAACATCGGCATCGAGGGCCGCAGCGCCTACTACGAGGAATCGGGCGCGATTCGTGACATGATCCAGAACCATGTGCTGCAACTGCTGACGCTGGTGGCAATGGAGCCACCCATCGCCTTCGACGCCAACGCCGTGCGCGACGAGAAGGTCAAAGTGCTGCACGCCCTGCAACCAATGAGCGGGCGCGATGTCGTCATTAACAGCATCCGGGCGCAATACGGATCGGGCTGGGTCGGCGGACACGAGGTAAAGGGCTACGTCGAGGAGCCGGGCGTTTCACCCGTCAGCAAAACCGAAACCTATGTCGCGCTCAAAGTCTACATCGATAACTGGCGCTGGGCGAACGTTCCCTTCTACCTGCGCTCCGGCAAGCACCTGCCCAAGCGCGTCACGGAAATTGCCATCCAGTTCAAGCAGCCGCCGCTCGTGCTCTTCAAGCGCAGCGAGGCGCAGGGACAGGTCGAGCCAAACGTGCTCGTGCTGCGCATCCAGCCGGACGAGGGCATCTCGCTCAAATTTGCCGCCAAAGTGCCGGGACCAGAAGTGGATATGCAGATTCGCTCCGTGTATATGGATTTCTTCTACGGCTCGTCCTTCACCCGCGCCCAGCCAGAAGCCTACGAACGCCTGATCCTTGATTGCATGATCGGTGACTCGACGCTCTTCACGCGCCGTGACGAGGTCGATGCCGCGTGGACATTCATCCAGGGCGTCCTTGACGAATGGCAGAATGAACCGCGAGAGACCATCCTCACCTACGAATCCGGCTCCTGGGGACCGCAAGCGGCGGACGAATTCATCTGGCGTGATGGCCGACGGTGGCGTCGACCGTAACCCAGGCCCAGCTCGACGCTTATCACACTGAGACCGATATACATAGTACAACGCGGTAACGCGGGGAACAACGAAGTTCACTTTAGCGAGGGGAAACATGCATGACTAATGGGACAGCCGGTAATGCAGATATTCGCATATCCTGGGCGGGAAAGTCGATCCCTTTGAATCAGGTCGAAGAACAACTCGCCGTGCTGTGGAAAATATCCGCCGACAATATGCGGACGGGCAATAACCTCAACGTGCGTACAAGCGTACTTAATCTGGTCATCTGCACGCCGGACATCGAAACGGCCCGCAGAGCCAGCGCATTACTCCGTTTTCTCTCAAACACCCACCTGGCGCGTGTCACGAACCTCATTCTTGATACAGAAAGCCCGGCCAGTAACGTTTCCACGTGGGTTACGCTGCGCTGCTTCTCCATCATCTCAGATCTGATGCGCCACTGCTTCGAGCAGACAACCGCGCTGCTCACCGGCTCCGCCGTTCGCGCAGCCGCCCATATTATCCGTCCAATCCTCAAGCCCGACCTGCCCGTCTATCTCTGGTGGATCGGCGAGCCTGCCAGCAATGACATCGTATTTAAAAGCCTGCTGGAACTCAGCAGCCGCGTCATTATCGACTCGAATACGTTCTTCAACCCCGAACAGGATTTGAAGGCACTGGCCTCGCTGATGCAAGACTTCCCAGGCGCTGCCATCAGCGATTTGAACTGGGCGCGCATCACTCCCTGGCGGCAACTGGTCGCACAATTTTTCGATATCCCAGAATATCTGCCCTACCTGACAGGTGTACACAGCATCGAAATCGAGCACGCCGTCGCGCCCCTCGCTATGCCCACACGTGGCGAACAGGGACAAATCTCGCCCAACCCGGCGTGTGCCATTTTACTGGCCGGCTGGCTCAAAGGTCGCCTCGGTTTGCGCGCTGACGAGAGAGCCCAGAACCTGCGCGACACCGCGAGCGGCACCTACTTCTGGCAGACGGAGCGCACCATTTCCACCGGTATGACTGGCCCATTGACGCTGCCAGGCGGGCGCACCAGGAAGCGCACCACAACCATCAACATTCGCCCGCGAGTGCAGCCAGAACTGCTTCCCGGCACGATCTGCCGCGTCTCCCTGACCAGCAAGATAGACAATAAAGTAGCCACATTCACCATCAACCGTGAAAACGATCTGGATCACGTGCTCACCTCCGTCGAGGTTTCTCATGATACGCATATGCGCCCGCAGCGCACCGTCAGTCTGGCGGCCAATCGCAGCGAAAGCGAACTGCTGCAAGACGAGTTGGAAATCACGGGCCGCGACTACCCCTTCGAGGAAACACTGCGCGAGGTGATCGATTTACTGGGCTAGCCAGCATAGTCAGCCATCTAGTAGGAGAGACTATATGCACGTCTTTATTTATCCGAATAGTGATACCCTGAGTACCGAGGCAGCCCAATATATCGTGCGCCTTGCCAACCAGGCAGTCGTCACGCATGGCCGCTTCACCATCGCACTCTCCGGCGGCAACACGCCGAAAGAACTCTACAGCTTGCTCGCCGCCGAGCCATACTGCGGTCAGATCGACTGGAACGCCGTCGAGGTCTTCTGGTCGGACGAGCGCTGTGTGCCAACCAGCAGCCCGGATTGTAATTTCCGCATGGCAGAGCAGGTGTTTCTCAGCAAAGTCTCCATCCCTCCCGAACATATTCACCGTATGCCTGCCGACGAGGCAGACATCGAAGCGGCAGCCGAGGACTATACGCGGGAGATGCAGCGCGTCTTCGGCACCAACGGCATCCCCAGCTTCGACCTGATGCAGCTCGGCATGGGGCCGGAGGGCCATACCGCCTCGCTCTTCCCGCACCAACCCTCCCTTTCCGTCACCGACCGGCTGGTCATGCCCGTC
>DASTKE010000521.1:0-2006 GCA_035716105.1 Ktedonobacteraceae bacterium
AGGAGTGTGTCAAGCATAGATACAAGAACGATGTATGCGATCCCCTTTTTCTCGCAACACTCGTTCAGTGTGGAAATACCACTGTGAACCGAGTGTCTTTAAAATACATCTTGAGTAAAGAATGCCATATATTCCTTGAAAGGTCAAGCGTAAATCGTAGGAATTTCAGAACGGTTGCTGCTCTTTGATCTCGACATTCTCAAGGGAGCCGATCTTGCACCCTTCTCTCTCACTCCATCCTACTTTTGGTTACGCATTACTCGGTTCGTGCTATGCTATGTTATAATGTACCTCGATATTGTTGGTAAGTAGGGCCATCAGGTCAGGAAGGAACAGGGAGCGCGTATGCCTGGAGATGAGCAGGATCAGCAACAGAACGAGAACGAGAGCCAGCGACAGGAGGATATGCCGATCGTCGCGTGCGTGACGGTCGGACCATTTCAGGAAAATTGCTATCTTTATGCCTGTCCGCGCACGCGGGAGGCGGTGATTATCGATCCGGGCGACGAGGCGGAGAGCATTCTGGAAACGATCACTCAACTGCAACTTATCCCCAGATATATTGTGAATACACATGGCCATATTGACCATATCGGAGCTATCGACGCCATCCACGAGGTGTACCCTGTGCCACTGGCAATTCATGCCGATGATGTCCCTATGTACACGGATGAGCGTGTGGCCCGGCAGTTCGGCAAAGAGGCACCACTGGTAAGGATGAAACCGGATATCCTCTTAAAGGAGGGAGATCGTTTGACCTTCGGCACGCTCTCGCTTGAGGTGCTGGAAACGCCCGGTCACACACGCGGCGGCATCTGCCTCCTGAGCCAACCCTATTGCATCTTTAGCGGCGATACCCTCTTTCATCGTGGCATTGGACGCACCGATCTCGAGGGCGGCAGCTACGAACAGATCGTGGCATCGATTCGCCAGAAGTTATATACGCTTGATGATGAACTGGTGGTTTTTCCGGGACATGGCGGCCCGACCACGATTATAGAAGAGAAATATGAAAATCCATTTGTCAATGTAGAGGAGTAAGCTAGTGTCAAATATCTGCGTTATCGGTACAGGCTATGTGGGCCTGGTGACAGGAACGTGCCTCGCCGATATGGGCAATACCGTTACCTGTATTGATATTCTTCCTGAGAAGATCGAGCGCCTCAAACAGGGGGAACTTCCCATCTACGAACCGGGATTGGAAGAAATGGTGGAGCGCAACGTTCACGCCGGACGCCTGCGCTTCACAACCAGCTACAGCGAGGGTCTGGACAACGCCGAGTTTATTTTCATCGCTGTGAACACCCCCACGGGCACAAGCGCGGGCGGGGCCGATATGCGCTTCGTGGAGAGCGCGGCACGCGGCATCGCAAAGGAGCTTGACCACTACGCCGTCATCATCAACAAGAGCACGGTTCCGGTGGGCAGCGGCGACGTGGTTTCGCGCATCATCCGTGCGAACCTGGCGCGGCCAGATGTCACCTTCGGCGTCGTCTCCAATCCGGAGTTCCTGCGCGAAGGTTCCGCCGTGCATGATTTCCAGTTTCCCGACCGCATCGTGCTCGGTTCGAGCGACCGCGAGGCCGCGCACCAGGTCGCCAGGCTCTACCTGCCCCTGCGCGCCCCCTTCGTCATCACCGACCTCTACACGGCGGAGATGATCAAATACGCCTCCAACGCCTTCCTGGCCACCAAAATCTCCTTCATCAACGAGATCGCGCAGGTCTGCGAGCGCCTGGGAGCCGATGTAAAGGAGGTAGCTGCCGGCATGGGCTTCGACAAGCGCATCGGGCGCTCCTTCCTGGACGCCGGCCTGGGCTACGGGGGCAGTTGCTTCGAGGCCGGTGAAACAGTCTTCACGCTCAACAGTCCAAATGTGGCGACGGAGCGCTTTGATACGCTGTTTGCCAAAGGCGGCACACCATTTCGCGGCGATGTGGTCGAGCTGATTCAACTGGCGGAGCAGCGCGTGCTCGCGTTTGATCTGGAGACGGGAAAACCCATCC
>DASTKE010000522.1:0-3212 GCA_035716105.1 Ktedonobacteraceae bacterium
CGCGCCGATGACGAAGCCGTCGACTTCGCCGATTTTGCCGCGCCAGTAGGGGACTTTGACCTTGTGACCCGCGCTCATGATCGTCACGTCGCGCATGTGGACATAGCGATAGAGCATGGGCAGACCCTCCGGCCCGATATCCGGCTGATCTGAGACGGGAACCAGCGCGCTATAGTATTCTTTCAAAGCATCAGCCGTGTTGGGGTCTTCGTCGCGGTGCAGGCTCTCGTTCAGGTCGATGTAGAACTGCGCGTAGTGGGCGGTCTTGACCATCACGCCGAAGACGAGTAGACCCTTCATCTGCAACAACATCTCGATCTCAAGATCGTGCAGTTCGACCAGTCGCGCCCACATTTGCAGCGCGAAATCCTGATCTTCGTACTCCTTCAGCCAGAGGTTGCGCCGCTCTATGCGTGTCAGCGGGCGAAACCCAGGCTCCATCGCCTGTTCCTGCCCTTGCCCCTGTCCCTGTTCATAGCTCTGCGCCTGTTCCTGCGCGTCTATCCTTGCATCGTTAGGTTCTGGTACACCATTAGTTGCCATCAGAAATGAAACCTCCAAGTTCTCTGCTCTATTCTACCATACCGGACACGATGCACCACAGCCCGTGGTGCATCGTGTCCGGTATGGTAGAATGCTCAATCTCCCCCATTCCTGTGACAGCGCTTGCCGAAGCAGGTGGGGACGGAGTAACTGCCCTGAATGGTGGGGACGGTACCGTCGATGAACCAGTCCGTGACGGTTGGCTCACCGGGGTGCGGCAGCAGGCCGGTGTAGGCGGAAACTTTCGCGGCGTGGACATCGGACGGGCGCACGAAATCATCGACTGGGTAATGGTAGGTGTGCGAAGTGTACTCCATCACGTCATGCCAGATAGGGCCAGCGCCCGTGATACCAATAACGTTGCGCATGGGCGTATTGTCGCTGTTACCTACCCAGACGCCGACGGTCAGGTAGGGGGTATAGCCCATCGTCCAGTTGTCGCGGAAGCTGTCGGTCGTACCCGTCTTGGCAGCCGCCGGGCGATCCAGTTCCAGCGGATTGCCAGGGAAGAACTCGTGATAGCGCGCCGTTTTGTCCGAGAGCACACTGCTCATCAAGAAGGCCACGTCCTGGCGCATGACGCGAGTCCCCTGCGGGTGCGCGGCGTTGTAGGTGTAGAGCGGATGCCCCTCGCTGTCGGTGATCTCAAGCACGGAGACGGGTGGAACGCGCATGCCTTCGTTGGCGAAGGTGGCATAGGCTCCCGTCAGGTTCAACAGGGAAACCTCTTTGGTGCCGATAGCCATGGACGGCCCTAACGTGTTGGCGGGTGCGTTGGCGATCTCGCTCAGACCCAGGCGTGAGGCCAGGTTGACGACATTGGGGATACCCGCGTATTCGAGGGCATCGATGGCCGGAATGTTGATCGAGTTCGCCAGCGCGTTGCGCACGGTCATCGGGAAGCCGGACAGGAAGACATCGCCGTAGTTATTCGGTGTGTAGTAGGGCGGACCACCGCCGGGATAGATGGTCTTGTGGTTCTGCAAGACCATTGCCGGATACCAGCCCATCTCGAAGGCTGAGGCATAGACAATGGGCTTGAACGACGAACCCGGCTGCCGTGGGGAAAGCGCGGCATTGTACTGGCCGCGCACGGCAGGGCTATTATTGTTGTAATCGGCGCTGCCGTCCATCGCCAGAAGCTCGCCGTTGGTGGGGTTCATCACCACCACCGCGCCGTTATTGACGTTATTCACGACGTTGAGCGGCCCGTAACAGCCCAGGTAGTTATCGCATGTCACCTTGTAGAGGTGGTCATAGACGATCTGCTCCACCTTCTTTTCCAGGTTCAGGTCGAGCGTAGTGTAGATGTTGTAGCCGCCGTCCAGCAGGTTTTGCGCGCCAAGCTCCGGCACAAGCACTTGATCGATCACATAATGCACAAAGTGGGGAGCCTGGATGCCGTGAACGAAGGGTTTGAAGTTGTACTTCGCCATCTCCAGCTCGGCCTGCTGCGCCTGCAATGGCGTAATCATGTGCAGGTCCATCATTGATTGCAGCACGATTTTCTGGCGCGCCAGGGCGACTGGCTTATTGTCCACCGGATCATAGTAGGATGGGCTTTGTGGCAGACCGGCCAGCATCGAGGCTTGCGCCAGATCGAGTTTGGCAACTGCGGGTGTACACTGCTTGCGCGTACAGGTGGGCGTGAGGCCGAAGTAGTTCTGGGCCGCGGCCTCGATACCGTAGTTCAAATCGCCATAGTAGACCGTATTGAGGTACATCTCCATGATTTTCCACTTCGGATACTGCTGCGTTAGCCCATAGGCCAGCAGCGCTTCCTCACCCTTGATCTGGAAAGTGCGCGGCTGATTGACCAGCACCTGGTTTTTGATCACCTGCTGCGTGACCGTGCTGCCGCCCTCGACGATGCCCTGGCTCTGGATATTGGTGTAGGCGGCGCGCAGGATGCCCTGGAAGTCGATACCGCTGTTGGTCCAGAAGGTGTGATCTTCCGCGGCAATCGTCGCGTTGACCATGACGGAGGGGACATCCTTGTAATTGATATAGGTGCGCCGGCCATATTTGGGGTCGTAGAGTTCGTAGAGCAGCTTGCCGTTACGGTCATAAATGCGCGTCGTCTGGAACAGCGTGTGGTTGGCGATGCCGTTGAGCAAAGGCAACTGGGCGCGATAGTAGGCGTAAGCTGCCCCAGCACTGCTGGAAAGCATCGAAAAGAGCAGCAGTATCGCCACAATCGCCGCCACCATCAGGCGCGGGGCGATATCGACGCCCGTACGTTCGTGGCGACGCTTGCGCATCAAAATGCGATTCAGGCGAGCGCGTCGCTGCGCCATTTCCTGAGTCGAAGCCGTCGATGTAGTAAACCTTCTCCCGCGAGGCCGATAGGGAGAGGGAAACGAAATAGCTGCGGTTGTTTCATCAGGCGTGGCAACTTCTTTATGGCCATTGACCTTTACCAGGGCAAGTGTATCATCATTTTCGTCTTCGTTTTCATAATCGTAATCGTGTCTCTGATCTTCATCCATCGAGAGCGAAATCCTTCCTCAACCTGAGTAAAGAGATAAACATATCCCATTATGCGTTCAGTTAAACATATCATAACATGCAACAAAGCTTTTCGAGAATGGCCCACCCCACCAGAAAAGCTCATCAATGTATCAGATCACAGCAAAAGCTACCAAGAAGTATAACGCTGTCTTCCTTTA
>DASTKE010000523.1:0-2463 GCA_035716105.1 Ktedonobacteraceae bacterium
GCGCAATGCCGGTCCCGTCGTCGTGCGTACCCTCGACGCGGGCGCGGACAAGCCCATGCCCGCGCTGCAAAGCATTCTCGGCCCCGGCACCGAGGCCAATCCTGCCCTGGGACTGCGCGGCATTCGTATTCACCTGGCGCATCCCCAGCTTTTAGAGCAGCAGGTGAGCGCGCTGCTGCGTGCCGCCGCCGAAACCGGCATCGAACTGCACATCATGTTTCCCATGATTAGTACCGTGGAAGAGGTGCGGGCCGTTCACGCTATTTTTGATCGTGTCTGCGAACGCCTGCAACAGCAAGGCGTTGCGCTGCCAGCGCATGTGCCGCTGGGCATCATGGTAGAGGTGCCATCGGCGGCGCTGCTAGCTCCTGAACTGGCTGAACTGGTCGACTTCTTCAGCATCGGTGCGAACGACTTGCTGCAATACACGCTGGCAAGCGATCGCACCAACACGACGGTCTCTTATCTCTACCAGGCGATGCAGCCTGCCGTGCTGCGGCTGATACGGCTGATAGCGGAGGCCGGACGCAAGGCAGGCAAGCCCGTGGCCGTCTGCGGGGAGATTGCCAGCGATGCCCGGCTCGCCCCGCTGCTGATTGCCCTCGGCGTGGACGAACTCAGCATGACCCCCACCGCCTTGCCAACTGTGCGCGCCGCTCTCACCCGCCGCACCGGCCAGGAACTCACCGCTCTCGCCGAGCGCGTGCGCCCCCTGAAAACCGTTGCCGAGGTAGAGCAAGAACTGTCGTAGGAGAAGTGTAGACATGAATCATCCCAAATAGGAGATTCCAGCAGCCACCCGCCAGGGGATGGCCCTACTAGAGGCTTCGCAATCGCTCCGTCGTATAGTAGGGCCATCCCCTGGCGGGTGGCCTGCAGAGCTTTTCCAGGTCGCTCAGACATTCGGGATGATTCATGTCTATACTCTTCTATGGAATCACGTTTGTGCTTTCGCTCAGCGAGAGCACGAAACGAGCGATCACTTCGGCTACCTGGTCGATATCCTTCAGGGAGACGATTTCGGAGCCGGTGTGAAGGTAGCGGCAAGGGATGCTGAGCAGCCCGGTGGCGACGCCGCCGCGTACCACTTGAATAACATCGGTATCAGTGCCTGTGCCCGATGCCTGGGGATCAAGCTGGTAGGCGATGCCCGCCTCGTCCGCCGCGTGTAATAGTAGCTGGTAGACGCGGGGATTGATGTTGCCGCCGAGCGAGATCACCGGGCCACCATTCAGATTGACCTCGCCAATCTCCTTTGCCGAGGTGCCGGGATGATCGGAGGTGTAGGTTACGTCGACCGCGATGGCGATACGGGGGTTGACCTCGTAGGCTGCTGTGCGAGCGCCGCGCAGCCCCACCTCTTCCTGTACGGCGGAGACGAGGAAGACGGCTGCCTGGAGCTTTTCGCGCTGCTCGGAAATGCGGCGCATGGCTTCGACGATGGTGAAGACGCCGGATTTGTCATCCAGGGCGCGTGAGACCACCAGGTCGCCGCGCAGGTGTTCCAGTTGCGCGGCGCGGGTCACGATACTGCCGATGGGGACGATTTTTTGTGTCTCCTCTTTGCTGTTGGTGCCGATATCGATCCACAGGTCGGAGAGCTTCGGCGCTTTTTCGCGCTCTTCCCCGCGCAGCAAGTGTACCGGTTTGCGGCCAATCACGCCCAGCACGGGGCCATCGGCGGTGTGAATCTGCACGCGCTCGCCGGGCAGCGTCGAGGGGTCGAAGCCGCCAACGGTGGCGAAGTAAATAAAACCTTGCTCGTCGATGTAGCGTACCAACATGCCCAGTTCGTCGCAGTGGGCTTCGAGCATGACACGCAGCTTGCCGCCGGGATTGAGGGCCGCGATCACGTTGCCGTGTACGTCTGTACGCACCTCGTCAGTATAGTGCTGTACTTCCTCGCGGATGACCTGCTGTACCGGCTGTTCAAAGCCGGATGGACTGGGAGCGGCAATCATACGCCGCAGGAAAGCGATACGCGATTCATCCATACAATACTGCCTTTCTAAATGTGTTCACATATATTCAACACATTGTCAGTGGCGGTGAAAACCTCCGCACACTGATTTTCGATTGCGGTGAAAACAGCCGCACACCGCACGGAATCGTCCGTGTGTGGCCCAAGCCGGGCAAGGAACCGCTGGAAGATGTTCACCGCGCTGTTCTCATCACGGTCCATCACCAGTCCACAGTTCCTACAGCGATACACTCGTTGCCACAACGGCATGTCTTTGGTGTGCTGGCAGACATGACACATTTTGGTCGTATCGCGTTCGTTTATTACAAACAGTTCTTTCCCAGCGTGCAGACACTTGTAGGCAAGCATCTGCACAAAGCGAGAGAGACCCCAATCATTATATACCAAACGGTTGCGAATCTGTCGCTTACGTCGCTCTTTGGGAGTCTCTTTCTCCCGTTTCTTGAGAACCATCTGCTGCTGGGAAAGATCGCCAATCACCA
>DASTKE010000524.1:0-3565 GCA_035716105.1 Ktedonobacteraceae bacterium
CCGACGATGACCAGCAGCAGCGTCAGACCCACAATGCCCACCAGTTCGGTGCCGACGGCGGTGTTGTTGATGCGCGTCGACCAGCGCGTCGAGAAGACGATGAGCAGCGCCTGCACCAGGACGACGATGGCGGTTGCCAGCCACGCATTGAAGGGCGTCGATGCATACGCGAACAGGCTGGGCAGCACCGTGGCGGCAACAGCGTAGTCCACCGCGACCACGTCGACCACCAGGAAGATGAAGGAGACCCAGCCGACAAGCCAGCCAATTTTGGGATTTGCCAGTCGCGACACCCACTGGTACGAGTAGCCGGCCAGAGGCATACGCGAAGCCAGCGCCGCGAAGACGAGCGAGACGAACAACTGGCCGACGATCACTAGCGGCCACGTCCAGATGCCCAGCGGCCCACCCCAGTTCAATACCGCGCCATAGGTCGTGAAGATGCCGGTGGTGATGGAGATGAATGAGAATCCCACGGCAAACGAGGCGAAGCGCTTCAATTCGCGCCTGTACTCCTGCTTATAGCCGAATCGTTCCAGGTTCGCTTCGGGGGAACCACCTGAAGTGTTCTCTGTGAGGGCCATTACCGCAAACTCCTTTCCTGATAAGAACGGAAAAACAGTGCGTCGACGTTCAATTATCGAAGAGCTACGAGAACTATGGGTAAATTCTAACCTAGCATTGTTGTGTTCGTCAATGGTTGGATATTTTGTTAACGTTCATCCTCGCACCCCTACTCTACATCCACAGGATGTGCTATGATGCGCAGTGTGAATTGCATTTTTACAGGAGATAGGAGCAAACAACGTATGCAAGCAAAGAAGCTGATTACACGCAAGGGTGACGTGATAGAGGAGTATCATGGGACGCGGGTGGCTGATCCGTATCGCTGGTTGGAGGACGCGGCGGCGGAGGAGACGCGAGCATGGGTGGAGGAGCAGAACGCGGCCACCTTCGCCTACCTGGCGCAAAGTCCTGCACGCGAGCGCATCAAGGAGCGCCTGACAGATCTGATGGATTATCCCAAATATTCGGTGCCGGTCAAGCAGGGAACATCTTACTTTTTCTCGAAGAACGCGGGTTTGCAGAATCAGGCGGTGCTCTATGTGCAGGAAGGGCTGGATGGAGAGCCGCGAGTGCTGCTCGACCCCAACACGCTCAGTGAAGATGGCACGATAGCGCTGACCAGCACGGTGTTGAGCGAGCATGGCTCGCTGCTCGCCTACTCGCTCTCAACAAGCGGCAGCGACCAGCAGGATATCCATATCCGGCGCGTGGCTGATAGCAGCGATTACCCGGAGGTCATTCGCTGGGGCAAGTTCAGCAATGTGGCCTGGAAGCATGACAATAGCGGCTTCTTCTACAACCGCTTCCCGGAGCCTGGAACGGTACCAGAGGAGGATCAGAACAGCTTCAATCGCGTCTACTGGCACACACTGAATACATCGCAGGCAGAAGACCGGCTGGTCTACGAAGACCCGGAGCACAAGGAACTGGGCTTTGACCCGTTCATCACTCGTGATGGACAATACTTGCTCCTGCGCGTCTGGCATGGCACCGAGCCGAAGAATCGCATCTACTACCGAGAGGTGGAGAGCAATGGCCCGTTTATTCACCTGCTGGACGAGGCGGACGCCATGTATAGCTTTATCGGCAATACCGGCCCCGTGTTCTACTTCCACACGAACCAGGATGCTCCACGCGGTCGCTTAATCGCCATCGACATCCGGCAACCGGAGCGCCAGCACTGGCAGGAGCTGATCCCGCAGCAGGAGGATGTGCTGGACTTCGCGCTGATCGTCAATGAGCAGTTTGTGCTGGTCTACATGCACGACGCTCATCACCAGATAAAACGCTATGACCTGACAGGGCATGTTCTGGGAGAGATCGCGTTGCCAACGCTCGGCTCCATCGTCGGCATTGCGGGTCGGCGGGAGCAGGATGAATTCTTCCTCACGTTCACCTCGTTCCTCTACCCGCCGAGCGTGTTCCGCTATGACTTTGCCAGCGACACGCTGGCGCTCTTCCGAGGCTCCGCAAGCAGCTTTGACCCGTCAAACTACGAGACGCAGCAGGTCTTTTATCCCTCGAAGGATGGCACCCGCGTCCCCATGTTTCTGGCGTACAGGAAGGGTCTGAAGCTGGATGGTAATAACCCCACGCTGCTCTACGCCTATGGCGGCTTCGATATCAGCCTGACGCCCGCGTTTGCCGCCAGTTCTCTGTTCTGGGTGGAGAGCGGGGGCATCTACGCGCTCGCCAACCTGCGCGGCGGAGGCGAATACGGCGAGGAGTGGCACCAGGCCGGAATGCTGGAAAAGAAACAAAATGTGTTCGACGATTTCATCTGTGCCGCCGAATGGCTGATTGCCAATGGTTACACCAGCTCGCAGCGGCTGGCGATCGAGGGCGGCAGCAACGGCGGTTTGCTGGTGGCAGCGTGCATGGTGCAGCGGCCCGATCTCTATGGCGCGGTGCTCTGTCACGTGCCGGTGATCGACATGCTGCGCTACCACAAGTTCACTGTTGGGCGTTACTGGGTACCGGAGTATGGCAACGCCGAAGCCAACGCGGAGCACTTCGCCTTCATGTACGCCTACTCGCCCCTGCACAATGTGCGCGAGGGAACCGCCTACCCACCCACGCTCATCCTCAGCGCCGATACCGACGACCGCGTCGTGCCTGCCCACGCCAAGAAATTCGCGGCCACCTTACAGGCGGCAAACGGCGGTGAGAACCCCATCCTGTTGCGCGTGGAGACAAAGGCCGGGCATGGCTTCGGCAAGCCCACCACCAAGATCATCGAAGAACAGAGCGATATCTTCGCCTTCCTCTTCCTGACCTTTGGCATGAAGTGAATAAATAAGGAAAACCCGTTGTAGCGCGTGCGCTACACAGCCTGCAATGCGGCGTGCTACAACGGGTTTTCCTTATTTATTCACTTCGAGGTAGATGAGCATCGCCATGGCGTCGAGGCGCATCACGTTTTCCTGCGAACCCTGGACTTTGATGGCTCCCTGCATATAGTTGGAGGCCGGGTTGGCATCGCCCCAGAAGATATCCGCCAGGTCTTCGCTGCTGCCGCGCACGATCAGATCGGGCGTCTCGTGCAGGACATCGTAAACCTCAGTGCTGCCGTTCTTGATGACCATCGTGAAGGCGTCGGCGGTATCGTTGGCCTCAAAGTAGATGACACAGTTCCAGTTGCGCAGGGAGCGCAGCACACGCTCGCTCTTTCGCGCCTGCGCCACGTAATCGTCGATTGCCTCGCGCAATTCTTCGCGGGTTGCCATGTGTACACCTTCTCTCTAGCTCAAGGTTTGAGCGCGTCCAGCACCTCGTGCGCGGCGCGTTCGCCGGACTGCACGGCCCCATCCATATAGCCGTTCCAGACGGTCGCGGTCTCCGTTCCGGCCCAGTGCAGGCGACCGATGGGCTGGCGCAGGGCCGGGCCATACATCGTCCACACGCCCGTCGGCATGTATCCGGAGTAGCAGCCCCGGCTATATTCTTCGTCGGCCCAGTTCTGTTCGACGTATTCAACGGGCTGCGCGGCCTGCTCGCC
>DASTKE010000525.1:0-6060 GCA_035716105.1 Ktedonobacteraceae bacterium
GGAGGAACAGGCACCACCTTCCTGTTTCCTCCCCGCCCTCCTGGTTGGTGTACCCAATACGAGAGGTGGAAGCGAGATAACTAAAAGCACAACACCTGTCAGAAGTATAGGGAATACCGCTTCGCGTCATCTCCCTGCCCCCTCCCGCTTACTTCACACTTTTCTACTCACATGGTATGATGATATCAGGGAGAAGAATGCGCTTAGCTGGCCTGCTCAGGCTGGTATAAGGCTTTGAAAGTCTTATACCGTGTCTTCTGATAGGAATATCAAGATATTATACTAAATATGCGTGTGCCGTATTATCAAAATGATAGACAATACGCATAAAATATGCTATAGTGATAAGGGCAAGCAGTGATATGGGAGAAGGAAGAGCGCCAGAACGGGAGAGTCTGGCGGGAAGCAGCGCTCAGTTGACACCGTATAGGCAGTCTGAACCGTCTACAGTACGTGTCCCAGGTGAGAATAACATGAGTACTCAAGAATTGACTCTCGAACAGGTCTGTAAAGAACAGGCTGACTCGCGAACGGCGTTTGAGATTGGCGCGCCGGATGAAGGCCCTGTTGAGGATATGCACGTCCTCGCGCCGTCTCCATCTCCCAACTTGAGTGATGTATCACTTCACCTGGTCAAAGTGCTTTCGCAGCCGCTGTCGCTTGACGACATGCTCTATTCGCTGGCGAACGTCGCGATGCGCGCTCTGCACATCGACTTATGCGTCATTTTGCTCACAGATGCCACACGGGGACAACTGCTGCTGGAAACGTGCGCGCCTGATCTGCGAGACCAGCGCGTAGTGATCGAGTCGGTTGAGGTCGATGCGGCCCTGTGGGAGCGTTTGCGAGGCGCGATGGCGCTTGGTCAGTTGCCGCGTTTGACGCACCAGGAGTACTCATCGCTCAACCCGCTCAAGAACGTCCAGTACGAGACGCTGCTGCCACTGCCGCTGATTGTGGGCAACGAGTATGTCGGCCTGATGAACTGCTACTCAAGCAAGACGCAGGATTGGAGCCGGGAGGAGCAGTTGATGCTGATTACCATCGCCAGCCAGGCGGCGCTGGCGATCAGGCACCTCCAGCATCTCGAGGCGGATGCCCAGACGCAGAAGAATCTCGCTCGCTCGCTGTTTGATGACCTGTTTTCCGGCAACGTGGGCGTGGAGGAGTCGCTCTACCGGCGTGCAACGTTTCTGGGCTGCGATCTCGCGCTTCCACATGTGGTCGTGTTGATGGAGATATCCTCGGTAGGTGCGCGAGAACACGCGCCCTCGGAAACGGAGCGGGTTGCCCTCTACCGGCGCGTCATGGGCCAGCTGGGACAGCGGGTGCTGGCGCAGTATCCCGGCTCGCTCGTAGGTGAGCGGGATAGAGCGCTGGTCAGCCTCTTGCGCGCCAGCGACAACGTTCCCTTGCAGCAGATTACCGAATGGCTGGATGAACTGGTTCGCCAGGTGCGCGATGAGCAGCAGGTCTATCTCTCGATCGGCGTTGGCAATATCTGCTACGCGATGCCCGATTACCGCAGAGGCTATGCCGAGGCGAACGAAGCTCTGGAAATTGGACTGTTTCTTAATCAGGAGGGTGGCACGATGCAATTCAATGCTCTGGGTGTCTACCGCTACATCTACAAGTTTGCGCGTACCGACACACTCCACGACGAGTACCAGCGACAGATACACTCCATTGCCGATTACGACCAGCGCAAAAGCACACATCTGCTGGAAACCTTAGAGGCGTACCTGGAATGTGGTGGCAATGCCGCCAAGGTCTATAGCCAGTTGAATATTCACCGCAACACTATGCTCCAGCGCATGGAGCGCCTGCAAGCCCTCTGTTCGATTGACCTGGAAGAGCACGAACACCGCCTGCCCCTGCTGGTGGCCCTCAAAGTCTACAAACTCCGCGCCCACAGCGCATGAGAGCATTTCTGCAAACAAAAAAAGCCCGACTCGCAGGGCTTTTTTTGTTTGCAGAAACGCCAGATAGGCCGTAGGGGCCGATTTATCGTGCCCACCGCCGATTGATCGGCCTCTGGCCGGAGCCGATCAATCGGCCCTTACGGTCGATACACTTCCATTTTTCAAAAATATACCGTACAGTAGTAGGAGAGCGAGAGGCTTTCATCCAGCGTGTTGTGCTGCGCAGAAGGAGGCATTATGACTGAGACTGCAACGACACCCGAAGGCGTACCAGTAATCACTGCTGACCCGTTCACCCAGGAAAACCTTAGCGAACCCAACATCTTACATGAGCAACTGCGCGAGGCCGGATCGGTGGTCTACCTGGACGCCTATGGTATCTGGGGAATGGCACGTTATGAGCAGGTGAACGCCGCTCTCAAGGACTGGAAGACCTACTCGTCGGCAGCAGGAGTGGGCCTGAGTGATTTTCGCAAGGAGAAGCCGTGGCGACCGCCCAGCCTGCTGTTGGAGGCCGACCCGCCAGCGCATACTCGCGCACGCGAGGTTGTCGGCCCCGTTTTGTCGCCACGAGCGATGGAGGCGCTGCGAGAACCTTTTGAACGTGAGGCTGCTTTGCTGGTGGAGCGGCTTGCTGCACAGCGCAGCTTCGACGCTGTTACCGAGCTTTCCGAAGCGTATCCACTGAAGGTGTTCGGAGATGCGGTCGGGTTGCCAGAGGAAGGCCGTGAGCATCTGATGGCCTACGGCAACATGGCGTTCAACGCCTTTGGGCCTCGCAATCAGTTGCTTGAGAACTCGATGGTTGGCGCGCAGGCTGTCCAGCAGTGGATCGCGGAGAGTTGCAGGCGCGAGATGCTGCGTCCTGGCGGCTTCGGCGCGCAGATCTGGGCGGTAGCAGATACGGGCAAGATTCCCGAAGAATGGGCCGCGCTGCTGGTACGCTCGTTGCTCACTGCTGGCATCGATACAACCGTCAACGGCATTGCCGCCGCCATCTATGGCCTTGCCAGCAACCCGGAGCAGTGGAGCTTGCTGCGCGAGAACCCCTCTCTGGCTGCATCAGCCTTTGAGGAAGCGGTGCGCTGGGAATCGCCAGTCCAGACCTTCTTTCGCACGACCACTCGCGAGGTCGAGGTCGATGGGGTACACATCCCGGCTGGGGAGAAGGTGTTGCTCTTTCTAGGGGCTGCCAACCGCGACCCCCGGCACTGGTCAAACCCGGAGCGTTTCGACATCAAACGCAACGCCTCGGGCCATGTCGGGTTCGGTATGGGCGTCCATCGCTGTGTGGGACAAACGGTCGCCCGTGTGGAGGCGGAAATTGTGCTGAAAGCGCTCGCCCGGCGTGTGGAACGGATGGAGATTAGCGGCCAGCCACGACGCAGGCCAAATAATACATTGCACGCCTGGAGCAGCCTTCCAGTAACTGTGTACGCCGCTGGTTGAGGCAAACGAAGCGGGGAAATCGCTCTCCGCCGCCAATGCTCTTCAGAGAATACCTGAAGAGCACTGGCAACTTATTCTTCGACTTCGATATAGCGGCGTGTTGCCATACGTTTGAGCATATAGCCGGTTTCATGAACGGAGATGATGTCGATACCAAAATTATGCAGCTTGAGCCGGGCGCGTGAGAGAACGTTGCGCACTGGTCGCATTTCTTGATCCCAGATACCTTCTTCCTGCGCTTCTTCCAACAGGTCTCGACAGCGAGCGACCGTCGTCTCGGTCACTTTGCCGTGGCTGTAGCTGGCGAGCAGGGTTTCGTAGGCGCAGTAGTAGGGATGCGCCTCGAGAATGGGCATCAAGACATAGATTTCGCTGGTCGTGAATTGCTGCTGACCGAGCAGGCGCGGCATATCGTTCGCGCAAAATAGCTGTGAAAGTGTTCCCAGGTTCGTATTTAGGGCCAGTGTATGACCCTCTGGTAGCAGGCTATTCAGTGTAAAATGCAGTATGTCTTCGTTTTCTTCGGTGTAACTAACAGGTGCTTTAACTTTACGCAGGGTTGCTTTTTGCATGGTGGTGCTCCTTGTTGCTCCTGATCTCGCTCTTAGGGAGTCATCGCCGACCGGGATGTCTCTACTGTGCTCAGTCGCCTCCTTTTGCTCTGTCTTCTAAGAGATTTCCCTGCACATAGGTTTTTCAAAATCTATGTGCAAATACATATTACCTGAGAAGTCAGCAAAAATCAATGCCTCAGCAGGGGGAATCGGGGAGCAGCATAAGATTTTCATATTTGTCTTGTACAAAGACTTCTTTACGTATAAGACATATATCTCTAAGCAGACGGGTGAGGATGCAGCGGTTATACTTTTGTCAAGAGGTGTGAACCGGTTCACAAATGAATATGTAAGCTGACAGGCGTTCCTGATTCAAGGAGGAAACACTTCCATGTACGAACCTTCCAACCATGAACCTCCGGGCGATGAGGTTCTCAACGTCGTCCCAAAGGCGCTCTTCATCGCGGCAGCCGTGTTCGCGCTGATCGGTGCGCTTTCCATTCAGCCCATCAAAGGAGTACGTTAATGACCTCTCTCTCTGTTCCTTCGTTTATCGAAAATCTGCTCAGTCAGATGACCTTGCAGGAAAAAGTTTCCATGCTCGCTGGCACGGACATGTGGTACACCGTTCCCGTTGAGCGATTGGGCATCCCTTCCCTGAAGATGACCGACGGCCCCAATGGAGCCAGGGGAGCCGGAAGCCTCACCGGTGGAGTGAAGACGACCGCCTTCCCGGCTGGCATCTCGCTGGCCTCAACCTGGGACACCGAACTGGTGGGACGGGTCGGGCAAGCTCTGGCAGACGAGGCCAAATTGAAGGGGGCGCGGGTGTTGCTTGGCCCCACCGTCAATATCCAGCGCTCGCCGCTGGGTGGACGAAACTTTGAATGCTTCTCCGAAGATCCCTATCTCTCCGCTCGCCTGGCGGTGGCTTATATCACTGGCCTGCAGCGCGAAGGCGTGGGGGCTTCAATCAAGCACTACGTCTGTAACGACGAAGAGTTCGAGCGCTTCAGTCTCAGTTCCGAGGTGCGCGAACGGGCGCTGCGCGAGATCTACCTGCTGCCTTTCCAGGTTGCCGTGCGCGAGTGCCAGCCCTGGACGGTTATGGCCTCCTATAACCTGGTTAACGGCGTCCCCGCCTCGGAAAGCCCGTATCTGCTGACCGAGATTCTGCGCGACGAGTGGGGCTTTGATGGCGTGGTGGTCTCCGACTGGTTTGAATCGGTCAAGAGTACCGTCGCTTCCATCAATGCCGGGCTTGATCTGGAGATGCCTGTTCCACGCTGGCGCGCTGAGAAACTGCTCGCAGCGGTCGAACGGGGTGAGGTAACACCGGACACGATTGATACCAGCGTGCGCCGCATCCTGCTGCTGCTAGACAGAGCGGACCTCTTTAAGCACCCGCAGTCTGGAGAGGAGCAGGTCGTTGATCTGCCGGAGCGTCGCGCCCTGGTGCGTGAAGCAGCTGCCGAGGGCATCGTCCTGCTCAAGAACGAAGGGCAGGCTCTGCCACTGGAGGCGCAGCAGCTCGCGAAGGTCGCGGTAATTGGCCCCAACGCGAAGGTGGCGCAGACTACGGGTGGAGGCAGCGCCCAGGTCAACGCGCATTATGCCGTGACTCCCTTTGAAGGCATTGTGGCGAAACTGGGGGACCGCGTCCAGGTGGGCTACGAACAGGGCTGCACCAACTACCGGCTGCTGCCCTTACTCGACACCCGCCTCCTGTTCGCCGGGACAGAGGGAAACGAGCATGGATTGGCCGTCGAGTACTTCAATAACGGCGATCTCAGCGGCAGCCCTGTCAAGCGGGAGATGCAGCCGACAACGGATGTGATGTGGTTCAGTCCTCCCCAGGGGGTTGACCCGCAGCGATTTTCGGCTCGCGCCAGTGGCCGCTTCACACCTGCCGAGACGGGTTCCTACACCTTCTCGCTGGTCAGCGCGGGCCTCAGCCGCCTGTTCATTGATGGACGCGAGATCATCGACAACTGGACGCGGCAGACTCCCGGTATAGAATACTTTGGGTTCGGCAGTGCAGAGATGAAGGCGGTTGTTTCTCTGGAGGCGGGACACGAGTACCAGCTCACACTTGACTTTGCCAGATCCCCGGAGGGTCTGCTGGCTGCCGTGCG
>DASTKE010000526.1:0-3786 GCA_035716105.1 Ktedonobacteraceae bacterium
GAGTTGATTACAGATACTGTGAATAGTATCGATACGCAGGTACGAGAGGTCTCCACTGTAATGTATCTTCTGGGCCAGGGCAGCGATACGATTTTGCATCTCATGAGCAGCTTTCTCTGTAAAGGTGCAGAGCACGATTTCTTCCGGCTTTGCCCGCTCGTGGAGCAATAAATTCATAGCGCGCAATATCATGCTCAGTGTCTTGCCCGATCCCGGCCCGGCAATCACAAGCAGCGGCCCTTCGTCATGGCAAATAATTCCCGTTTGTGCTGAGTTAAGATGAGGGTATTCCTGAAGTAAAGCCAGATGAATCTCCATAAATCACCTTCCACATCGATAATGAAATTTTTCCAATCGAAAACAATCATGCCTCCGTAGGCGCTCGATTATGAATTTTCACGACCAAAACCGGCATGGAGCTGTCATTCTGAGCGCAGCGAAGAATCTCCCTCACCCTGCGAAGATTCTTCGCTGCGCTCAGAATGACATTCCCGATCCTGGTTGTTCAATTTCATTATCGAGCGCCTACGAGGTTTCCTGTTTTTCGTTAAAATCCATAAAATGTGCCTCTGAGAGGGCAATAAAAAGGGCAACAGTTTTCCGGAGAAATGGAAAAGTTTGAAAAACATGCCACGTGGATAATGCGTTCAATTCCCCGAAATGAACGAGTATAACCAGCAAGAAAGAAGTTTAAAGCATGAACAACTCTACGTCAATAGAAAGATACTAACAGTTTATTCATATTCAAACATGTTTTTATATAAGAAGCAAAATGAAGCAGTATGACATACAATGAAATTCTAAAGCAGCAAAACTGGTAAAAACGAGTCTGGCAAGAGTGAGCGCCTGGGCGCTTACTCTTGCCAGACTCGTTTTTACCAGCTATGGCGCGCCTGCGCGCCGTACCAGTTTAGTCGTTAACTATCATACCGCCCTTGATTTTCGCTTGCTTCGCCTGCGAAACCTGGGATTTCGAGACCTGCGCGTCCTTGAGGTCCGTGTCGAGCAATAGAGCGCCATTTAGCGTGGCCCCTTGCAAGTTCGCGTTGGAGAAATTCGCGCCGCTCAGATCGGCATCGGTCAGGTTGGCCCCCTGCAAGTCAGCCCCGTGCAGGTTCGCGCCCACCAGAGACGAGCCGCTCAAATTGGTGTTGCTCAGGTTCGCGTCGCTCAGGTCGGCCCCACTGAAGTTGGCCTCCAGCAGATTGGCCCCGTGCAGGTCTGCACCGTTCAGACCTGCCTCATTGAACGGCGTTGGCTCGCTCGGATGATCCTGCTTCCACTTGTTCCAGGCATCGCTGCCCTGTTGGAGAATACTCACCAGTTGTTGATCTGCCATGTTCTTTTTTCCTCCTCAAGCGCGATGTTTCTCAGTGGTTCGATGTGAGTTAAGGAGAAACATCGCGGAAAACTGCACAATACACGTCACATGCCATTCCACTCCACAGTATGCAAATGATAGCCAGTGCTATCACGAGAGGGCTTTTGTCGTTGTCCTCACTCTATTACACGTCAGTGGTTCTTCTGGTGGATATATCCGCAAGCGCTGCTCTTCACAAGTCGCGTTCTATGATTCTTCTCTAATCTTTGTTGTTGCTGCACCAGCCGTTGCTCACTTCCCGCTATCGCATGTATTGCGCGTTCGTTCGCCACGTTCTTGAAGGATGCAAAGAGGTCCAGCCACTGCTCGAATGATAAGGCTGTTGGCGTCGCATTCATATTCAGGTCGAGTTCTCTGCTCAGATGCTTCAGTTGTTGCCCGGTAAAGATGCCTTTGAGGATAGCGCCCAGCGTTGGTCGCCATGTTGTAAAGCCGTAGACCACAAAGTCGCGGAAGCACTGCCTGTCCGCACGGCTCACCAGGGGCGGCCCTCTTTTGCGCAGGCGCAGCAGTACCACATCCACTCGCGGCGCAGGCACAAAATCCCCGCGCCGGAAATGATGCACGATCTCGACCGCGAACCAGGGCTTCAGCAGGACGGTGGAGAGCGATTCGTGCTGCTGGCCCAGAAACATCTCCGCAGCCTCCCGCTGCATGACGAGGTAGGCATCCTCCGGCTCGCAGTCTGCTGTTGTCAAGCGAGTCACAATCGCCTTCGTGATGTTGAAGGGGATATTCGAGAAGACCTTGTACGGCTTGCGGGGCAAAGGATAGTGCAGAAAATCGCCCTCGGCAATGGTCACGTTGGAGCGACCCGCGAAGCGCTGTCTGAGCAGTGCGGCCAGGCGCGAATCTTTCTCAATGGCGACCACCTGTTTGCAGCGCAGAGCCAGTTGCGCGGTAATCGCGCCCTTGCCGGGACCGATTTCGTACACCACGTCGTCTGGGCTGACGCTGCTTCTATCGAGCAGCAAGGCGACAAGGTAAGAGTCTTTCAAGAAGTGCTGCGCCAGAGTTCTTTGATGATTTGCGAATGACATTGTCCGTTCCTTTCAAGATGCAGGGCAAACGACAGGCACAAAAAAGTCGCAGAGCCAGGTGACTCATGCGACTCAAAGCGAAGCCCGATCTTGAAAAGACGGTATGGCAGGCAACATGCGACATTTCCGTTTCAGTGCTCAGACAAGACACAACACGGAACGCGCACGCTCAAGCAGTAGACCCCAGATGGGCTCCGCTAGACCTGCCGAATTCGTATCATTACAGTGAAACCTTCCATCATATATCCGTTCATAATGCCCACATTATAGCGTAGAATATTTATGCTGTCCAGCATTTTCGTTTACTCTTATGTTGACAACATATGTGGTTGCAACTGGTTGTAGGCAATCTCGGTGATCTTGCAGCGAAACCAGCTAAAATCTCCGGCTGGCAGGTGCCAGATCACCTCTACGCTGGTCGGAATGCGCATTCCCTGCACCTTTTGATACTCACCAGCCTGAACCGACCAAGGCGCGAGCACATAGCGTCCATGCTCCTCTTTATAGCGCTCCGCCGTTACGTGTGTAAGCTGACCTTGCTCGTCAATATGCAAATCAATCGAAGCTGTGACGTTCTCATGAGAGAGGGTCGCCCGCACAGAGCCGGCATCGAGCGCTTGCCACGTGATATCGGGAGAAAGCCAGGCAGTCGGGAACCAGACCATTTCACCCAGGTAGCGCTGCAACTCGCCCTGATCCATTTCTGGCCCACGTGCGTTTCCCAGCGGCACAACGGACAGCAACTTGATCCGCATATTGCCATGCCCTCCGGTGAAGCGGTCGGTGGCCGAGATCGAGATGTGCGAGAGTGGCTGCATCGTTCCGTACCAGATAAAGGCCGGGGGCATCGTCGAGTAATATTGCTTCGCGACCAGGGGAAGCCACTTCTGCCCCGGCTGCGTTCTCATAAACCCCTGCTGTCTGAGGTAGACCGTGCGAATGACTTCTTTGCCCGCCACCCGCGCATAGCGCAGATAGCGCTGCATGACCTCCGGCATCCTCCGCAGATCAGCCTCCGTAATAACACCAGAGGGTTCTTGCTCTCCCTGCCTCAACAATGTAAAAGCTTCACCGGTCAGTGTATGTTGCATTGTTTTTCGCTTTCTTAACTCTTGTAGATGGAGCATCCCTATTCGTTCCAGAATAAAGTATCGCATGTTGACCTCACATTGCTGTCACAACACTATACTCAATACTCACACTACAATCACAACGTACCCATCACGGATCAGCGTCCTTGAGGGGGAACCGGAAGGATGGAGATCCGCCACCACAAAACCCTTGACTTTTGGCCTGTACTCGTGTACCTTACATATAGCTTCAAACGAGTTCAACAGATATACCAGAGGTAGGTAGAGCGCAGAA
>DASTKE010000527.1:0-4393 GCA_035716105.1 Ktedonobacteraceae bacterium
CCGCGTGCTTGATAGCTGCCGCGGGCGAGCACAAGGCATCGCCCCTACAAGGTTCCGTAGAAGGATAGAGACCATCACATAGTTTGTTCCGGCAGCGACATAGCGCTCTCTGATGGATTGAGCGTGGAATCAGATGGAGTCATGCGCGCCAGGGGCAGCGTGAGCCTCGCTGTTGTCCCTTGATTGGGACTGCTGGTCAGCGTCAGGGTGCCGTTGTGCGCAAGGGCGATGCCGCGAGCGATGGAGAGGCCGAGACCAGTCCCACCGGCCTCACGCGAGCGCGCCTTATCTACCCGATAAAAGCGTTCACCCAGATGAAGAAGGTGCTCGTTTGCAATGCCGATGCCCGTATCTTGCACTTCCAGCACAGCATGTTCCTGTTCCTGTGCTGTACGCACGGCGATATGACCACCGGGGCGATTGTACTTGATGGCATTGTCGAGCAGCACGAGCGCAGCCTGTTCGAGCAAGGTGCGGTCACCTATTACCAGGGCTGGCTCGCCGGTTTTTATCTGAAGAGTAATCTGCTCCTGATCTGCCAGCGCCTGCACGCGCCGCACTCCTGACTGGGCTATCTCCGCGAGGCTGACCACCTCGTGTTCGCGGTGAGCGGAACGATTATCCAGGCGTGCAAGGGTAAGCATATTGGTCGCCAGGTTTGACATATGATTGGTCTCGGCGACGATGTCTTCCAGCAGGGCTGCGTCTTCCTCGTCCAGGCGCTTTCGACCGCGCAGCAGCACCTCGGCGTCGGCGCGCATGAGCGTTAAAGGCGTGCGCAATTCGTGTGCGGCATCGGCGATGAAGCGCTGCTGATTCGCCCACGCCAGCCGGGCTGGTGCCAGGGCGCGGCTCGACAGGAATAGCCCACCCACACCCGCGCCGAGCAAGGTGACAGCGCCAATTGCGAGCAGGAGCGTGAGCAACAAAGACAGCGCGCTCTGCTGTTGCTCGATGATTCCACCGATGACCACCACGCCAGCATATCCGTGTCCCGTGGGACTCGGCACGATCTGTGCGTAGCGATAGATATGACCATAGTCATCACCTGCATTGACTATGTCGCTGTTGCTGCCGTTTTGTAAGGCCGATATCGCCAGTGAATTGCTGAGTAAGGCTGGTGGGAGAGATGATGTACCCTCGGCCTGTATCAAGTTACCATGCTGGTCAAAGCAGGCGATCATCTCGAGCATCGGCTGTCCCTGGTCAGAGGAAGGTGGGTTAAACTGGTCTGGAGGCTCAGATGCCGAGCAGGCATGTTCAGGCGAGGAGGTGAGCCACTGGTTGGCGTCCATTTGCGCGTGGTGGGCAACATTGTCCTCAACGGGGTTCAGGAGAAAGTATTGAGCGCCCAGGTAGAGGGCCGTGCCGAACAGGATCAGGGCCACAGCCAACACCGCGCAATACCAGAGGGTCAGCCGGATGCGCAGCCCCGAAAACAGTGCCGCTCCCGCTTCCTGTGAGACGCGGCTTCTCCCGCGTCGGAAGGGCCACCGCAACCAGGTGAACCTGCTCCTGTCCATAGTGTTGCTCCTCATTGATAGGGTGGTACGTTGCTTCGTTGCTGTACTATGCTTCGATCTTGTAGCCCACGCCGCGCACCGTCTTAATTAATGGACGTGAGAAGCCCTGGTCGATCTTGTCGCGCAGGTAGTGAATGTAAATATCCACAACGTTCGAGAGCGCCTCCATATCGTAGCGCCAGACGGAGTCAACGATTTGCGTGCGCGTGAGTACCTGACCGGGATGGCGCATCAGGTATTCAAGCAAGGCAAACTCTTTAGCTGTTAGCTCGATGACCTGTCCAGCGCGGCGTGCCTCGTGCCGCACAAGGTCGAGCGTCAGGTCGCCCACCACAAGCTGAGGCGTCTCGTCAAAACGACGGTCGCGGCGGCGCAGCAGGGCGTTGATACGCGCCAGCAACTCCTCCATCGCAAAGGGCTTGGTCAGGTAGTCATCGGCTCCCACATTGAGACCCGTCACGCGATCCTCGACTGAGCCACGCGCCGTGAGCATCAGCACCGGCGACATGATGTTTTCTGTGCGCATCTGGCGGCAGATCTCCATGCCATCCATGCCGGGCAACATCACATCGAGAATCACCGCGTCATAGGTATCGCTCAAGGCCAGATTAAGCCCGGCGTTGCCATCGTGGGCCAGATCAACGGTGTGGCGCTCCTCCAATAGAACGCGGCGCAGCAAAAACGCCAGCCGCTTCTCGTCCTCGACTACCAGAATATGCATCGCTCTCTTCCTCTTTCATCCCGTTTCTGACTGCTGCAAGATCATGAATAAGCATATCTTTCTCTAATATACCGCATCGTAGCATCGCTTGATTGAATTCTCATGAGAAGTTCATGAGAAAATTCTCATGGAAACATGTTGTCATGCTGCAACGTTTTTCTCGCTCCGCTACCAAACAGTTTGTATCGTTTCCCGCCGCTTCGATGAGAAATTTCCCATCTTTTTTCAATATACCTCTCATCAACTCCTGCTAGGCTAGAAGCGTGAGGCACGGACGGGCAAATGTCGCTTGCCCCGTCCGTGTTGAGCGCCTCACCTTGATTGGTTTATGTGGTGGCCCGGTGTAGTCTGGGCCACACATTTCTTTTGAAGGGATATGTTTGTGATCGAAACAGTGGATTTTCATAACAGAGAAATGACTGACGGACACAGCCCGGTTCAATCATCTCACAATGAACATGATGCGCGCAATCAAGAAGCTCCTTCTGCCTTCAATGGGCTGCGTTTACTCCGGCAAGTGCTGCGCTTTGCCCTTGTTGGTGGCCTCAATACCATAGTAGACTTGCTGATTTTAAATGGTCTGCTGCTCCTGTTTCCTACCACCAGCACGTTTAAGCTGCTGGCGTACAACTCGCTGGCCTACAGCCTGGGAGCCATCAACAGTTTTCTGCTGAATAAGTACTGGACCTTCGGACAACGACAGCCGACAACCGGCAAAGAAGTGCAGCGCTTCGTGCTGACCACACTGGCTGCTATCGGCTGGAGCAGCATCATTCTCTGGCTTGCCAGCAGTGTCCTGCACCCTTTGGTGGTCAACCCGACCGTGTGGGCCAATGCCTCGAAGGTATTTGCCATCGCCGGTACCGCCCTCATCTCCTACCTGGGAATGCGCCTCTGGGTCTTTGTGAACAACACGCACCAGCATCCTGGAAGTCGTAGGTGCGATGGCTTGTCCTCGCCCGTGATGTCCGACTTCCGGCGACGGCGGGCGAGGACAAGCCGTCGCCCCTACGACTTTCCCCTCGAAGGAGGGGGAACCTCTATCGCAGGTGAAGAGCGGCTTGCCAGTCGTCACAGCCTCTCCGTCGTCTTGCCTGCCTATAACGAGGAGCAGGTCATTGCCAGGACTGTCTCTGATGTGCTGGACGTGTTGAGCGCGTGGCAGATGGATGTTGAGCTACTCGTGGTCAACGATGGCAGTACAGACCGGACGGGAGCGATTGTAGGCGAGCTTGCCATTATCCATCCCCAGGTTCATCTGATTACCCACACGACTAATCAGGGCTATGGCGCGGCGCTGGTCAGCGGTTTCGCGGCAGCCTCGAAGGAACTGACCTTTTTCATGGACTCGGATGGGCAGTTTGATATCCGTGATCTGCGCCAGTTTTTCCCGCTCATCGATGAATACGACGCGGTTCTTGGCTATCGCATAGACCGGCAGGACTCGTGGATGCGCAAGTTCAATGCCTGGGGCTGGAAATGCCTGGTTGGCCGAGTCTTTGGCGTCCATGTTCGCGATATAGACTGCGCCTTCAAGCTGCTCCACACGGACTTCCTGCGCCAGCATCCCTTAGAAACACGCGGCGCGATGATTAACGCGGAACTACTCTATCGCTTGACGCGAGCCGGGTGCAGCTACCGGGAAGTTGGTGTGCATCATCACCCGCGCCTGGGTGGCCGTGCCACGGGAGCCAGACCCGCTGTGATCCTACGCGCCCTGCGCGAACTCTTTGCCTCTGCACGCGCAACGCGGCGAGAGGAGCACCAGCAGCGCCTTATTCCTGATCGAGAGCGTCAGCTTTCCGGCAAAATCCATGTCTGATGGCCCGGAACAAACATTGGAAGTTTCTCACATGTTTCCAATGGAGCCTCAATCTGCATCATCTATGCTTGGCGTAGAGCAACGGGAAACCTGAACTCAAATGAAATACTTCCTCTGATAAGGAGAATACCTGTATGGCTGACACGTTAGAGACAACACGCCAGGCTCAACCAGATGAGCGCCTGAACGAAAAGGTCTCTGTTTCAACCCCGATCTGGCACCGCCTGGCTCTGGGCGGCGTGATGTTCATCTCGCTGTTCATGAACTTCTACCAGTTCGGCCAGAATGGCTTCGGCAACCTGTACTATGCCGCTGGCGTGCGCAGTA
>DASTKE010000528.1:0-2572 GCA_035716105.1 Ktedonobacteraceae bacterium
CGAGCCGGTAGAACGGCCAGAAGAACGGGGAAGCAGGCTATGGATGATGAGGAACACCCGACAGAATAGCTGCCGGGCGTTCCTCATCTTTATTTATAGAGCACCATTTATAAAAATTAAAAAGATTAGCAGATGTTTGGAATGATATTAGAGTTTTATTGTTCACTTGTATTGTGCAAGATTTCGGGTTAATGTATACAGTAGCAAGTGCGCAATCGTAAATACGTTTTCGGATCACGCTTGATCCCTGGCAGGAAGCAGGAGGTTTCTCTGCTGAAGCACTTGCAGGGAAATAGATCAGAGAGATCGAAAGAAAGTATTCGATTAAAGGAGATGAAACAATGTTAGCAGCTTTAGTTCTTGGTGCTTCACTTCAACCGGGCAATATTCTGGCCTGGATCGTCGTTGGTTTGATTGCCGGCTTTATCGCCAGCCTGATTATGCGCGGCGGCGGCTACGGCATCATCGGTGATATCATCGTCGGTATTGTCGGCGCGTTCATTGGTGGCCTGATTGCCGACCTGCTCTTCCCCAGCGCGACATTTGGCTTCTGGGGCAGCATCGTGGTGGCCATCATCGGAGCAATCATCCTGATTGCCATCTTGCGCGCCATCGCAGGCAGCAGAACCCGCGTGTAAGCGCACAATGGATTGAGAGACAAAAAGAAGCCCGCTCGCCTGAGTGGGCTTCTTTTTGTCTCGGTTCAAGCCCCCGGGCTGTAACCTCTGCTCATGCCATCCGTATACAAGATACTACTGAACATATATACTTTTGTATGAGGCGTGAACAAATGAATGCAGATACGCCCGTAGGTGCCGATTTATCGGGTCAATTTGTTAAAGTTCATGATAACGATAGAGGAGCTTTCCATATGTCATTTCTCCTGCTTGCGCGTCTTGTTCCGAGTGTTGTATTGCAGCCGGGCGATCTGCTGGCCTGGCTGATCGTTGGCTTGATTGCCGGTTTCTTTGCCAGCGCCCTCGTGCGCGGACGTGGCTACGGCTGCTTGCTCAACATCGTGATCGGTCTGGTCGGTGCGGTTATCGGTGGCTATCTGGCCAGCCTGCTTGATATCGGCGGCATCTATCACTTCTGGGGCAGTGTCGTCATTGCCTTCTTCGGTTCCTGCATCCTCGTTGCTGTCCTGCAACTCTTCAGCGGCGGCAGAAGCAGACATTAAAACAAGAATGTAAGCGCGAACAATGATGCCTGGCATCATTGTTCGCGCTTACATTCTCTCTCTTACACACGCACAGGGCCGTGGTCTGTCCACCAGGTCAGCAGGCCGTTGTCGACCTCCCAGGAGGCACGGGCGGCGCTGAATTGCTGCTCGATGTAGCGTTTCGCGTCGCGTGTCACCTCGTGCTCAGCTTCCAGTGGCGGACCAAAGTTCCAGCCCTTCTGATGACGGGCGCGCAGCCAGCCCTGCTCAATGGCGGCGTGCTCGTTCACGGCTACCGCTTTGTACAGCGTCCACACTTGCCGGTCATCATCGTTAAAGGTGAGCGGCTGCGGATCGGCTGGCGGTTGCGAGCCTGACGAGGGAGGAGACGATGGCTGCGGCATGGGCGTCTGTTTGATGGCGCTGGCATAGGGGCTGTAGGTGTTGTAGTACCAGAAGCCGATGTAGCCATAGCCGTGCATCTGGCGAATGAAGTCCGCGATCTGCGCGGCTGCGACGCCGTTTTCCAGCGAGATGATGGGCAGTATGGGTTTCAGGCTGCCCAGTCCCAACTGCCGGGTGCGCTGGTCGAAGTACAGCCACTGCGGGTAGACGTAATCGATGGCCGATTGAGCGATGCCATTCCACTCGGCGAAGTAGACCTGTGGCAGCCAGGCATCCATATAGGGGTTCAGCGAGAGCAGCGGCACGGGGTGGTCTTTCGGGTTGGCATACAGCGTGGGCATCCAGAGACCTTTGAACAGGGAGCGCACCTGCTCGCCAAAGCTCTCGGCACTGCCATACTGTCCCATGTATTGATCTTCGATATCGGGGATGACCGCGCCAAAAACCTTGCCCGCCCAGGCCGAAATCTGCGCCTCGATAGTGATCTGGCCCGCGCCAAACTGTGGCCCATAGCAATAATGATAGGGGACGACGCGCAGGCCATGGCGCTCGGCCACCTGCCGCAGCATTTGCAAACCCGCGTCATCATACCAGCGATTGACGCCATCGGCCACCTTCGGATGCGGGCCCTGCACCTGCCACGCCGCCGCTTGCCGGCAGATGGCACCCCATGCCGCCTCGTCAAAGCGCTGCAAGCCAAACCATATCCAGCGCCCCACCATCATCTTCGGCACCGCAGAAGTTGTGGAAGCCACCGGAGCCGACTGAGCAGCCGATGAAGCCGGAGAAGCTGCCTGAGCAGGGGCAACAGGGGAAACGGTATTCATGTTCTGTTCGTCCATCAAGGGGTCCTTTCGTTGCGAGGAGTTTTCAAGAGGAGGACTGTTCGCCTGTAGCCGGGGAGGGTGGCTACGTGAGATAGAGTAGCATAGTTTGAGAGAAAAGTCAATAGCGGTTGCTTGCTTTTTGGACGTAGGTGCCGATTGATCGCGCACACCGCCGATT
>DASTKE010000529.1:0-4682 GCA_035716105.1 Ktedonobacteraceae bacterium
GCACCTTCCAGCCACTACTGATGGAGAAAAACAGCAGCAAGGCGATGAGTAGAACAGCTTGCCAGGGCCGCATAGCTTAGCGCCCCTTTCCGCCAGCTACCCACGCTCCCGGTACGGGAACATTCTGCAAAATCTCCTCCAGGATAGCCAGCGCGGTGATGCCGCGTACACGAGCCGCCGGAGAAACAATGATGCGGTGCGCCAGCGTCGGTCGCGCCAGCAGCTTCACATCATCGGGGATCACGTAGCCGCGTCCGTGCATGGCTGCCAACGCCTGTGAGGCGCGGAAAAGCGCCAGCGAGCCGCGAGGGCTGGCACCGAGGTAGATGTTGTTATGGCTGCGCGTGGCATTGGCAATCGCCACGATGTACTCACGAATGGATGGATCGACGTGAATCGTGCGCACCTGCTGCTGGATCAGTACCAGTTCTTCCGCCGTCATGATCTGCATCAGATCGTCCAGGGGATGGTGGTGCTGCTGGCTATTCAGAATGTTCACCTCGTCAGTGGCCTTTGGATAGCCGAGGCTGATATTCATCATAAAACGGTCAAGTTGGGCCTCTGGCAGGGGAAATGTCCCCTCGTATTCAATCGGGTTCTGGGTTGCCATAACCATAAATGGATCGGGCAAACGATACGTCGTGCCATCGACGGTCATCTGAGCCTCTTCCATTGCTTCCAATAGGGCGGACTGCGTCTTTGGCGTGGCGCGGTTCACTTCGTCGGCCAGCACAATTTGTGCCATGATCGGGCCGGGCCGGAACTCAAAATTGCCGGTTTTCTGATTATAGATGGAGACTCCTGTGACATCACTGGGTAGAAGATCGGGGGTAAATTGGATACGTTTGAACGAACAACCAATCGAACGCGCTATGGCCTTTGTCAGAACGGTTTTGCCCACACCTGGAACATCTTCGATCAAGACATGTCCGCGACAGATCACGGCGATCAGGCTGAACGTGACAGGCTCGGCCTTGCCGACGATGACCCGCTCGACATTGGCGACAACCCGTTGTACCGCAGAAGCTAAATCCTGTACCGACTGCATACTTTTTTCTCCGCTCAATGGAATCTGGAATAGTGCTCCTCAACTTGTATCAATATGCATGGTCATAGTGTACCACGCCCGGCACCAGAAAGCACAAGAGGAACAGCAAAAATATACATGTTCGCATGTACCTATTACTACGTCAAAAAACCTCATTTGTTGCACAGCTGTTCCCATGATATCCAGAGCATATCAGGGTTTGCTGAAAATTAGCTGAAAAGAGAGCATACATACTGCCTGTACTCGCGCATCACGGAGTGTACCCAGGTAGAGCAGAGCAGGGGAAAGACGAGAACCACCAGTTTATTGTAGTGAAACGCCTTCTTAAAATCACCATGAAAAACACACGAAATGGCCCTGGTCATTCCGCACCCCGGACATCTCACACCAAAGAATGTATAGATGATGCAGATAGAGCGGCGCGATTCAAACCAGGAAGTGGGAACCAGGAAAAATATGCAGGGAAGGAGAATAAAGCATCCTACCTTCCCCAATGATCTCCATGAGTGGCGCTTCAACAACTTACTTTTTGAGCAACGGTCGGCCAAGGCTGTCCGTGTAGCTGCCCGTAGCAATGGTAATCAGGTCGATAAGCGCCCAGATGCCACACCCTCCAAACGTCACAAGCTGGATAATACCTATGGTGGTGTGACCGGTGTAGAAACGGTGAATGCCAAGCCCACCCAGGAAAATACACAGCAGCAATGTGGTTAACCAGTCCTTCGGCTCAACACCCTGCTGAAAAGGTTGTCCATACTGCGGTTGGTATTGTTGTCCATATTGGAGCTGAGGCTGCTGCCCATATTGTTGCTGGTATTGCTGTCCATATTGCTGTTGATACTGCTGCCCATACTGGGGCTGAGGCTGCTGCCCATATTGCTGTTGATACTGTTGGGAATGGGGAACTGCTGGATCCCACTTTGGCTGATCTGATTGATTATCCATACGACTTCTATCCTCTCTACAAACAAATACGAAGGGGCTAAATCTCAGCCAGTGTACAGGAAATTTGGGGAAAAGACAAGCGTATTTGTACTCAGGTACTGGTGAGAGAGGTCAGAGTATGCTATGATTGTGGGCATGAACGGGAACCAGGACGAACAGGCGCAGAGAGACGAGCTAGATGAACTTCACGCGGTGGTGCGTGGACAGGTGCAGGGAGTTGGCTTCCGCTATTTTGTGGTGCAGCAAGCCCTCCCCCTGGGACTGCGCGGCTATGTGCGCAATGAGAGCAATGGCGACGTGGAGGTCGTGGCACAGGGGCCGCGTATGCCTCTCGAACGCCTCGCCGCGCTGTTGGAGCAGGGGCCATCGAGCGCATATGTGAGCAACGTGCAAACGGCATGGAGGAAACCCACCGAATATCTAAGCGGCTTTCACATTCGCTGGTAGAAGCACGATTATGCACATTGATAAAATGAACTGGCAACGCTGTGGTATCCACGTAGGGGCCGATGTATCGCGCCCATCGCCGATTATGAACTTGAACAACCAAAATCAGTTATGTCATTCTGAGCGCAGCGAAGAATTTCCCTCCCCAGCCGAAGATTCTTCGCTGCGCTCAGAATGACATAACCGATTTTGGTCGTGAACATTCATTATCGGCCCGCTCCCCAGGCCGATAAATCGGCGCTGGGCGCGATACATCGGCCCCTACTACTTAGTCAAAGTTCATTTGGCAGGAATGCATCGCTGCCAAACGGCCTGATGAGCCATTTGTCTTGTGACAATTGAACTTTGACTAAGTACTACGTATTATTTTGTCGAATAGCTTGATCGCGCCTTGCAGTAAGTTATAGAGAAGAGGTTTTATGATGATTGATCGCGAAACAGTACGAAATGTGGCAAAACTGGCCCGGTTGGGCATGACCGAGCAAGATCTTGATACATTTGGGCAGCAGCTTTCGGTTATTCTGGAAAATATCGCCATCTTGCAGGAGGCCGACGTGAGCGGAGTCTCACCCACGGCGCACGCCTCGCGCCTGAACAGCATCATGCGAGCAGATGTGTCACGGCCATCGTACCCGACGGAAGCGCTGCTGGCAAACGCGCCTGAGCAGGAAGATAACGCGCTCAAGGTCAACGCGGTATTGGAGGGGGAGTAAACTGCTATGACAGAATTATATGAATTGAGCATTGCCTCGGCGGGAAAGATGCTGCGCGAGCGGCAAATCTCGGCAGTCGAATTGACCCGCGCCCATCTTGAGCGCATCCGGGCGGTGGAAGACCGGGTGAAAGCCTTTACGCTGGTGACGGATGACCTGGCGTTGCAACAGGCGGCGGAGGCCGACCGGCGCTTCGAGCGCAACGAGGGCGTGACAGCTTTGACCGGCATTCCGCTTGCCATTAAAGACGTAATCGCCACCAAAGGCATTCTTACCACGTGCAGTTCGCGCATGCTGGAGAACTTCAAGCCACCCTACGACGCGACAGTGATGAATTGCCTGAATCGCTCCGGCGCGGTGATGGTGGGTAAGACGAACATGGACGAGTTCGCTATGGGTTCCTCCACCGAGAACTCGGCCTTCTTCCCCACGCACAATCCGTGGGATCTGACTCGCGCTCCCGGCGGCAGCAGTGGCGGCTCGGCGGCGGCAGTGGCGGCAGGCATGGCGATGGGCGCGCTGGGCAGCGACACCGGCGGCTCGATCCGCCAACCCGCCTCGCTGACCAACACGGTCGGCCTGAAGCCAACCTATGGCCGCGTCTCGCGCTTCGGGCTGGTGGCCTTCGCCTCCTCGCTCGACCAGATCGGTCCCTTTGCCCGCAGCGCTCATGACGCCGCGCTGATCCTGCAAGCTATCGCCGGTTACGACGCCCAGGACTCGACCAGTTCGCCGATGCCCGTCCCGAACTACCTGGAAGACTTGAACGGCGATATCAAGGGGATGCGCATCGGCATCCCGCAGGAATACTGGGTCGAGGGGACGCAGCCGGGCGTGGTGCAGGCTGTGCGCGCCGATATCGAACGCCTGCGCGAGCTGGGCGCGGAGATCGTCGACATCTCGCTGCCCCACACCCGCTACGGCATCGCGGCCTACTACATCATCGCCCCGGCGGAGGCCAGCGCCAATCTCGCCCGTTACGACGGCGTCAAGTACGGCTACTCCTATCGCGACACAGACGACATGTGGGAGGCGCTGGAAAAGACGCGCCAGTACGGCTTCGGCCCGGAGGTGAAGCGTCGCATCATGCTCGGCACCTACGCGCTCTCCTCCGGCTACTACGATGCCTACTACAAACAAGCACAGAAGGTGCGCGCGCTGATCTCGCAAGACTTCGAGCGCGCCTTCGAGCAGGTGGACGTGCTGGTCAGCCCCACCTCACCAGTGGTGGCATTCAAGCTGGGTGAGATTTCCACCCCCTATGAGATGTATCTCATGGACGTGTTCACCATTCCGGCGAACCTGGCGGGCATCAGTGGCGTCTCCATCCCCGGTGGCTTCAGCCAGAACCTGCCCGTTGGCCTGCAAATCCTGGGCAACTACTTTGGAGAAGGCACCATCCTGCGCGTCGCCGACGCCTTCCAGCGCGTCACCGGCTACAACAAACAATGGCCCACACTCTAACCTGGCTGTAGTAGGTGCCGATTTATCGCGCACATCGCCGATTTATCGGCCCGCTTGTCAGGCCG
>DASTKE010000530.1:0-4976 GCA_035716105.1 Ktedonobacteraceae bacterium
ACGCTTGGCACGACCATCGAGTGGTATGATTTTTTCCTGTATGGCACCGCTGCCACCCTCGTTTTTCCGAAGCTTTTCTTCCCAACCTTCAATCCCTTCGTCGGCACGCTGCTCTCGCTGACAAC
The DNA here is from genome assembly GCA_035716105.1 of Ktedonobacteraceae bacterium. Taxonomy (GTDB): domain Bacteria; phylum Chloroflexota; class Ktedonobacteria; order Ktedonobacterales; family Ktedonobacteraceae; genus CADDYT01. The sequence goes on from DASTKE010000530.1 coordinate 126, forward strand.
CTTCCTGGTTGGTTTCATCGCACGTCCCATCGGCGGCGTTGTCTTTGGGCATCTGGGTGATCGCATCGGTCGGAAATCGACGCTCATTGCCACGCTGCTGCTCATGGGTATCGCGACATTCGTGGTTGGTTTCCTGCCCGGCTATGCCACCATTGGTATTGCCGCGCCGATCCTGGTCTCGATCATGCGCTTTGCGCAGGGTCTCGGCGTTGGCGGCGAGTGGGGCGGCTCCGTGCTGCTGGCACTCGAATACGGCCACGAACGCAATCGGGGCTTCTGGGCAAGCTGGCCACAGGCGGGTGTGCCGCTTGGCCTCCTGCTTTCCTCGCTGGCTGTAGCCGTCTTCGCGGGCATTTCGGGCGACCAGTTCGGCAACTGGGGTTGGCGCATCCCCTTCTTCCTGAGCGCCATTCTGATCATCATCGGCCTCTACATCCGCCTGCGCATCCTGGAAACGCCGCTCTTCTCTAAAATTAAGGAAGAGGGTACACAGGCAAAAGCTCCGGTCATCGATGTGATTGCACGCAACTGGAAAGAGATTCTGCTCAGCGCGGGCGCTCGTTTTGTGGAGCAGGCTCCCTTCTACCTCTTCACGACTTTCGTCATTGTCTACGGCGTCGATCACCTGGGCCTGAACAAGCAGTTGATTCTGGCCGGCACCTACATCGCGGCCATCGTCGAACTCTTTACCATCCCCTGGTTCAGCTTTCTCTCCGACCGCTATGGCAGAAGGCGCTGGTACCTGATCGGCTGCGTGATTATGCTCCTGTTCGCATTCCCGTACTTCCTGCTGCTGAACACGTTGAATCCTGTCATGGTCATCATCGGCATTGTACTCTCGCTCGCGCTCTGCCACGCCTTCGTCTACGGGCCGCAGGCAGCACTGATCGCGGAGAACTTCGGTACCAGGTTGCGCTATAGCGGAGCCTCGATTGGCTACCAGCTTGCCGCGCCCTTCGCCGGTGGTCTCGCGCCGCTCATTGCCACCGCCTTGCTCAAGAATTACAGCGGCTCATTTGTCCCCGTAGCGATCTACATCGTCATCCTGGCGGTAATTTCCTTCGCCTCCGTACTCGGCCTGAGAGAACTATCACAGGCCGACATCTCCGCCGAAGAAGATGTCGACACCTCACACATGGTCAGCGCCGACTGATTTCTGGCTGGCGGTTGATCTCCAAAACAGAAGCCGGGAGGAAAGCGTAGAAATGCGTTCCCTCTCGGCTTCTGTTTGCCTCACTCTCTCCAAAAGACATTCAGGGTATAATTTTTGTCGATCATTCCCCCAAAGGATACATCTGTACAACGGTACCGTACATCATTTCCGGGGTCTGGACATAGGCAGAGCCAATAGAAAGTTGCTCGATGCGTTCAGCGAGGTCTTGCCCTTGACGACCTCGAATGAAGCCTGAAACTCTACGTGATTCAGGATAATTCATACGGAAAATGACTTTTGTACCGGCATTACTCAGTACTTCAGAGTGAAAATCTCCCATGCCCTGGCTCGCGACGACGACCGAAATGCCAAACTTGCGCCCCTCTTTCATCAACCTGGGCAGGGTAATATCTTTTGCAAGACGATGGGCTTCATCCAACACAATCGCTAAACGGAGTTGTTTCGCGTATCCCCAACGAAACATATCCTTGTAGATTTTACGTAATACAAACGCCCCGGCAGCCATCTGGAGCGTTTCTGCGAAGAGATTGTGAAGATCAATCACTAATCCACGACGTACAAGCGATAACAGATCAGAAGATTGTTCCGTTGGACGGAAGAGATTCATTTCCAGCAGCGGACGACAACGAGCAACGACATTTGCCACATGCCGTGATTGCTCACTCTGCTCAATGCGCTTCAAGACATCATTGAGCGTGGGATACTCCAAAGGCTGTGCGGCAACGTCATCACTCACATCATCAAATCCTCGCGCCTTATATGCATCCCGAACAGAAGTGTAGAAGACATCTTGCTGCATTTCGCCTAATCCGGCTACATAGGCAAAAATCTCTGACACCGCCAGCGCATTTGCCATCCAACCTACCTGACCACCTCCTCGCGAGCATTCAAATGGTGAAAAGGGAAGTCCACTGGCCGCGTCAAGCACACCGGGTTGAATTGCTCTGACAAAATCTCCCTGCGCATCTGCAAACTGCCCATGAAAATCTAAAACCAACGCCGGAACATGTTGCCGTCCTAATTCAGATAATATGCGCGTCACCGTCCATGATTTTCCCTGACCAGGGATACCGAGAATGAAAAGATGCGGACTACCTTTCACTCCAGGGCTCCAATCCACCTGTTCTCCCAACGCCTCACCTAGAGGAATAACAATCTCGTCACTGACCATCTGATCTTGAGATTCTAAAGACGGTTCCTCATCTCTATCAGCATTTACCGGAGGCACATCACTTTTCAGTGAAGTAGTGATGATTTTATCCTCCAAATAATCGGCTTCCGGCATATTTGTCGATGGTGTTGGTACCGTCTCCGGCTCACGCGGTTGTTCCTCAAAAGTCGAAGTCCCTGTCCCGCTTTGACCGCTTATCGGTTGAGCCAGAGAAGGGAAAAATTCAGGATCACTTTCAAAATCTCTGGCAGTCAGCACAACAACCTTTGCATTATCAAGTAATAAAGGTTTTCTAGGCTCGCTATCCAGGCTGACGATGTAGCCTTCATAGCTTGATCTAAAGTCCAGTCCTGTTTTTTCTAACCGCGTTACATGCTCTAAGAAAGAGCTTTCGGCTTCCGGGTCAAACAGGTTGTAGCGGCGCGAACGCTCGAAGTAAAATCGTAACACATTTGCCAGGTAGGAGCGTTGCAGCGCGCCATCAATACGGTTCTCATTAAAGAACCGTTTTTTCATTGCCTGTGCAGAACCCTCCATTTGCAATACCATGTTCTGCGCCAGTTCTTCCAGTGGGACTCGTCCACGACGCCACTTTACCTCTATAAAGGTCGCATCCACGATGTTTCGCTTTAACGAGACAAGCACAAGATCGCAGCGTCGTTCTCCACGTGCTGACTTGCCTGAGCCATCCTGAGAAAAAAGGCGAGGATAGATATCCACAGGCAACAGAACAGCCTGTCGTAACCGCTTATTCTTTTGTAACCATGCAGTAACGACACCCAATCCCACTGCCGCCGAAGCACTGGTTGAGGATTCGAGAGCCTCCAACGCTAAGCGCCCAGAGATCGTTTTCAAGTGATGGAGCAAGCGGCTGACACTCTGATCGATGGTCGAAAAACCGAGTTCATCCATCGCGTTACTAAGCAAAGAACCGATCTCTTCGTGCCATGCTGTCGTGACCATCATACGATGCCCAAGCCCCTCGGTAAATTCTGGCGAATAATCAAGCACATACTTCCGGGCGACTTCATCTAGACCCGGCTGATGAGGAGAGTCGTAGTAGTCAAGTGTGAAGAAACGATCCAGAGTAATCACCCAGTTTGTATTCTCGTGAAGTCGTTCCAGCAAATCACGCCGTTTTGCTTCCAGGCTCACCTCTAGTACAGGACGGCTTTCTGCACCACCGCCAAGCAGGTATCCACCTGCATTGAGCAGCGCGGTGTGTAATTCTATCAACGTCTCGCTATATTTGGAACCAGCGGGATGCGGCTCCGGTTTCCTTACACCCTCCGTAATGATGCGATGCCGCCAGAGCAAGCCCTGGCTATTATCTGAGGTGAACTGTGAAACAAAACGATTGATCAGCCCATACAAGGAGAAGCTACTGGTATCGCTTCCCGCAGTCTCTGAAGAGGACGAAGCAACAATAGCGGGACGTGTAAAATCCGTTACGACCGCTATATGCGCCTCTGGCGACGTTGACTGCTCTAGCTGGCTCATAGATCGTGCTGTCAGCGTCAGTCCCGGTAGAAAATGATCAGCACTCCTTCCATAATGTTGATCGATTTGTTGCTGCCGTACCTGCTCTAATGCTTGAAAGGTACTTTTTTGCCCATCTTCCGCGTAGGAGATAATCTGAAAAGCGGGGAGAGCATGCATTTGCTCAGACTCATCAATTGGGCTTTTCAATGAGAGAAATTTCTTGAGAGCTTCCGCAAAAAAATCACCCCGATCGGGATTAATGAGCGTCGTTACCAGCGTCTCAGCATAGGGATGCGCTTGATGAAATTTTGTGAGATGTTCAGCCAATTGGTCAGGCTGAATATCGCCAACGCCTATCTGATCAACGCCGGTATCGAGCAGTGTCGCCACATCTTGATAGCGGCGATGCGGGTCAGGTACACCAGCTGGAAGCGCTACACCATGAAAAAAGCGGAGATTCTGGAAGAAAGCAAAGGCTATCGTAGATGCGGCTGCATGATACGCAAATGCAGGCACATTCGTTGGAACCAACAAACGCAACGCCTGCAGATCAACACTTAACCTGCGTTCACGCTGCTGGCGATCAAGCAGTTGCTCCTCCCATTCATACAGTAATTGCGCATAGCTAGCAAACCACGCAGCCCGTAGCGGATGCGTTGGCAACATAATGACTGCCTCCTCCACCTGACCTTTGCTACCCGCGTTTCTAATAAGCAGTGTATCAAGGGAAAGTACCTGGTGTAGCTCTGATATCTCAACGCGACGGGAAATCAGGTCGCCTATGAGTTCACGATATGCCTGAGCATAGCGCAACGCAGCGGTAGCAAGATCAGAAGTCCATTCAACAACCTCAATCACAGCACGCACATCAGATTGCTTGAGGCGCTTAAAGAATGTCTCGCGCGCTCGCCAGAAAGCCGACCAGGACTCCGCATTTCCCGCCGGTAAGGGATAAGCTGAAAAACGCTCTGCATCTACAGGTCGCACCTCGTCAACATCCAGAATAAAGCAGCCCCCTTCGCGT
>DASTKE010000531.1:0-3145 GCA_035716105.1 Ktedonobacteraceae bacterium
GTATTACGCCGTTCGCTAAGGGAGGAGAAAGTCCATGTTTCCACTTCTCACAACTATCACTTTTCTCCCCCTGCTGGGAGCAATCGTTGTCTTACTATTGCCCAGGGAGCAGCACAGCCTCATTCGCTGGCTGGCTTTCGGTTTCGCGGCGCTGGACCTCGTGTTCGCCTTCGCGCTGCTATTGCTCTTTTCGCAGGCCAACATCTCCGCCGCCTTGCCAATCGCCGGTTCCGGCCCCACCGCTACGTTCGAGTTCACCGAACTACAGCCCTGGATCACTTCGCTGGGCATCAACTACAGCCTGGGTGTGGATGGTATCAGCTTGCTGCTGGTCGTGCTTACAACGCTGCTGACGACGGTATGTATCGCGGCCTCGTTTCGCATCGAGCAAAAGGTCAAGAACTACATGGCCTTCATGCTGCTCTTTGAGTGCGGCATGATCGGCGTCTTCCTCTCGACCAACCTCTTCCTGTTCTACATTTTCTGGGAACTGATGCTCATTCCTGCCTATTTGCTGGTTGGTACGTGGGGAGGAGAGCGCCGCGTCTATGCCGCCTTCAAGTTCGTGCTCTACACCTCGGTGGGCAGCCTGTTGATGCTGGCGGGTATCATTGCTGTTGGCTACTTCCACCAGAAGGCGGCGGGTGGCGCTTACACGCTCGACCTGGCGACGCTGCTGAGCACGAAGCTGGACAGCACGACACAGACCTGGCTCTTCCTGGCATTTGCCGCCGCCTTCGCCGTCAAGGTGCCACTGGTGCCGTTCCATAGCTGGCTGCCGGATGCCTATGCCGAAGCGCCCGCGCCTGTCACGGCGCTGCTGGCTGGTGCCATGGCCAAGACGGGTGCTTATGGCTTCCTGCGCTTCTGCGTGACGCTCTTCCCAACGGCGGCGCACACACTGGCCCCGCTCTTCAGCGTCCTGGCGGTCATCAGCATCCTTTACTGCGCGCTGCTGGCCCTCACGCAGAATGATCTGAAGCGCCTGCTTGGTTATTCGAGCATCAGTCACCTGGGCCTGATCGTGCTGGGCATCTTCGCCTTCAATGTGCAGAGCATCGAGGGTTCCGTCCTGCAAATGGTCAACCACGGCATCACCACCACTGCTCTCTTCCTGATCGTCGGCTTCATCGAGGCGCGTACCGGCACGCGCCGCCTGAGCGACTACGGCGGCATGGCAACGCGCATTCCCGTGCTGGCGACGGTGCTCTTGATCGCCACGCTCTCGTCGCTTGGTCTGCCCGGTCTGAACAGCTTCGCGGGCGAGTTCCTGGCCCTGCTCGGCATTTTGCGCGACAATATCACCTTTGGTGTGCTGGCAACTGCCGTTGTGGTGCCGGCAGCATGGTATCTGATCCGTTTCTTCCTGGGGCTGATGGAGGGGCCGCGCCGGACGGAAGGCCCCGTGGCCTCGCTCGAACGCAAGGGTGCGCTGACCGACATCAACTTCGGTGAGTTCTTGACGCTGCTGCCCTTGCTGGCCTTGATATTCTATATTGGAGTGCAACCGGCTCCGCTCACCTTTCTCATGGAGCCATCAGTCGTCAATACATTACAGGTGATTGGCACCGCGTTAATACGATAAGGACTGGTCTTATGACGTTTACCTTTACAGTAACCGCCGCAGATTGGGGGCGAATCGCGCCAGAGCTGGTAATGGCGGCGATGACGTTGATCGTCATGCTCGCCGACCTGCTGCTGCCCTCTGCGGAAAGAGATACCGGGGGCAGTGAGCCGCCATTGGCGCGTTTTTTGCCGCTGCCTGCGCTGGCGCTGCTTGGGCTGGCGGGAGCATTTGCCGCGACGATTGTGCTGTTCGCGGTCGGCGACCAGCACAGCGCCTTTAATGGCATGATCGGCTCCGACGCCGGTTCGCTCTACGCCTACATCATCATCCTGAGCGCGAGCATTCTGGGACTGTTGCTCGTACCCGGCTACCTCCAGCGCACGAACCTGGTTCACCAGGGCGAATTCTACGCTCTCTGGCTGCTCGCCACCATCGGTATGATGCTGATGTCCGCCGCTATGAGTTTCCTGATCGTCTTCCTGGGCCTGGAAATGCTTTCGCTGGCCCTCTACATCCTGTGCAGCTTCGTCTCACGGCGCAAAAGTTCGCAGGAGGCAGGCATGAAATACTTCCTGCTCAGTTCGTTCGCCTCCGCCTTCCTGCTCTACGGCATTGCCCTGACCTACGGCGCGACCGGCAGCACCACATTTACCGGCGTGTACACCCTCCTGTCTCATCTGAGCCAGCAAAAAACGCTGGTTCCGCTCCACAATACGCTCTTGCTCATCGGCATGGGCCTGATGATCGTCGGCTTTGCCTTCAAGGTCTCAGCCATTCCATTTCAAGCCTGGACGCCCGATGTCTACGCCGGAGCGCCCGCGCCTGTGACGGCCTTCATGTCGGTCGGTACGAAAGCTGCCGCCCTGATCGCCTTTGCGCGTGTCTTCGATATAGTGCTCTTCCCGCTCCAGTCGAGCTGGATGCCGGTGATCTGGGCCATCACCATCCTGACCATCGTCGGTGGCAACGTGCTGGCTCTCGTGCAGACCAACCTCAAACGCCTGCTGGCCTATTCCAGCATCGCCCACGCTGGCTACCTGCTGATCGGCATCGTGGCTGGCGGCACCATTGGCCTCGCCGCCATTCTCTTCTACCTGCTCTGCTACACCTTCCTGAACCTGGGAGCCTTCGGCGTCTCCTCCGTGCTGGAAGCGAACAATCCACGGGCCAACAACCTGAGTGAGATACGCGGCCTCTGGTATCGCCAGCCACTGCTGGCCGGTCTGCTGGCCTTCTTCCTGTTCGCGCTGGCCGGTTTCCCGCCGATGGCAGGCTTCGCGGCCAAGTATTACCTGTTCTACGCCGCGCTGCAAAGCGGCCATCCCGAACTGCTCATCATCGGCGTGCTCGCCAGCGTTCTGGGTATGTACTACTACCTGAAGGTCATCGCCGCCATGTTCATGATGGCCGTGCCTGCTCCATCTGCCGTACCCGCCACACCCCTGTCCGGCAACGGCAGGCGCGCCTCCACGAAGCTGGGCCAGATGGGAGCGCTGCCAGCCGGTGCAGGTCGCTCAGGGGCTGCGGTAGCCGTGCGGTCAACCACCGTCAACGAGGCGAAGACGATCATCACCAGCG
>DASTKE010000532.1:0-2035 GCA_035716105.1 Ktedonobacteraceae bacterium
GATGGCATCGAGGGCAGCATCAAGCGGATAGACTGCCGTGTGCAGCGTTACTTTGCCCTGCGCGGTCAGCGTCATCAACTCAACCAGATCATTGTAGCTGCCGACCAGGTTGCCGATAAAGTTGATCTCAGTGGAGATGATGTCGATGGTGGGAACATTGAGCTTGCCGCCGTAGCCGATGATATAGTGGGAACCCGCCCGGCGTAACATCCTGACCGCGTCGTGCTCGGCACCTTGCTCACCGACGAAGTCAATCACTGCCTCGGCTCCCTGCCCATCGGTGATATCCAGCACCGAAGCCACATGGCCTCCATCGGCCAGCACAGTATGATCGGCTCCCCAGCCCTTTGTCAATGCGAGCGCCTCGGCAGAGCGATCAAGAACGATAATTTCGGCTGGGGTAAGCGCCTTGAGGCATTGGACTCCGATGTGACCCAGGCCACCTGCTCCGATGACCACGACTTTCGTGCCAGGATAGAGGTTGGCCGCGGCCTTCTTGACAGCATAATATGCCGTCAAGCCGGCATCAGCCAGAGCGGCAATATCTTTGGGTTCCAAACTCGAATCCAGCTTGACAACCGCTCGCGCCGTTGTCTTGAGCAAGTCGGCCATGCCACCATCAACCGAGATGCCTGGAAAAGTTGAATTGCTGCAATGCATGTCGTTCCCGGCGCGACAGGCGCAACACAGACCACAGGGGACAAGAGGGTGGACGATGACGGTATCCCCAACGGCGACGTTGCTGACCGCCGACCCGATCGCCTCAACCCAGCCCGCATTTTCGTGGCCCAGTGTATAGGGCAACTCTACACCCGATTTCTCAGCCCATTGTCCCTCGATAATATGCAGGTCGGTACGGCAGAGGCCCGCGCCGCCGATACGCACAATCACATCATGTGGCCCTGTAATCTTCGGCTCCGCCACTTCGGTAACTTTGGGATACTGGTTGTACTCAGCCAGCCGGACTGCCTTCATATCATCTCTCCTTCCCGAGGTCGATATGCCTCGCTCGAATCCGCGCCCTCATAGCGGGTACGGAATAAGCTGGTACACAGAGATGTGTTGAACATGATGTTCAAACGAATAGAGCGCGAGCGGCGCAGGAAGTCTTGCAGCCCATCCGAAGGAACCGGCTGACCTTTGTCATCGGTGATGAACAGATCGTCCTCCCCTCGTGGCAGGCCCAAATAGTGTCTTCTGCGCAGGTAAATGGCCGCGTTATGCCCCATCTTCTCCAGTCGCACGGCTCCACCTGGCGTCATCACAAACACGCTGTCGGTGATCTCATCCACGATCACATCCGCTATACGCAGACGAATAATGATGGCTTCATCCAGACCAACGCGCATCATCTGACGCAGCAGCGCATCCTGACGCATCAGGAAACCCTTGCGCAGGAAGGTGCGGCGCAGTTCTTCCAGGTCTTCATCGCCAACCACATCATCTGCGAACACGTCTCCGAACGATCGGTCGCCATTGACCCCTTGCGTAATTTCGTCTTCGGCACAATGATCGAGCAGCACAACCCGAACGGAGCGTACCCCCGGTAATGCACGAACCCTGTTCCGCAGGTCGCCAGCCATCAGGTAGGCAAAATTGGGCGCGCACCAGTATGTAGGCAGCTTGAAAACCACTGTCACATCCTGATCGTCTACCTGTACGCGGTCAATGAAGCCCAGCTTCACCAACGGCTCGTCCAATTCTGGATCGAGCACGTCGGCGATAGCTGCATAAACGTCTGCCTCAGTGATGGCCGTATCCAGGGCGAGCAACGTGGTCTCCCTGAGCATGGCATCATCAGGCATAGAGTTGCTCCGCTTGCTGCGAGAAGGTATCACCTCTGGTTTTGGCGACCTGCTCCTCTGGATTGATATCGTAGAGCCGGGCGGCGTTGAGACCGAGAATCTTTTTCCTGGTCTCCATCGTCAAATCAACGCCATACTCTGTCTGCAGGTCTTCGGGCAGCTCAAAGGCCGCGAACTTTTCCACCAGCCACTTTGGCTCCCAGAGGGCGTAGTCGCTGCCGAAGAGGATT
>DASTKE010000533.1:0-3981 GCA_035716105.1 Ktedonobacteraceae bacterium
TTCCCCACGATGAAGCTGCTGAAGGTGTAGCGTGGGTTCAGCAGCCCCTCGCCGGGCAGCGGCTTTGGCGGTGGTGGTGACGAGAGATGCCGTTCATGCTCTGTCTGCAACGCCAGGGGGTCGATGGTTTGCATCCTGCCGTGCTGCTCATCGTGATTCAGCCCATCGTTGTCGGATTTGCGATGAGCGGCGGGACGAGGTATAGCTGGGGCGCTGGATGTCATGGCTACAGGCAGAAGGGGCGCGGGCTGCTGTCTATCTTCCTGCGCTGTTTCCACATGTCCCGCGTGACCAGTCTGACCGGTACTGCCCGTGTGACGGCCTTTTGCCATGCGCGGGCCGGGTTGTTTGCCGGAAAGCAGCTCTTCGGCGTTTTCGTGCTCACCTGTTGTGGGCATTTCTTTCGCCACCACAAATTGGACCTCGACCGGGCCTCCGGTGATGTCTGCCAGGATAGTGCGTATCCAATCGAGAAAGCGTCCCTCCAGGTGAGCCTTCGCGAAGGTTGTGGGGACGCGCACCACGAAGACGCCATCCTGAAAGGAGATGGCCGAGGTTCCTTGAAACCAGGTTGTAAAGACGGCAGGCGGAACTTTTGCCTGTAAGCGGTCTACAGTTGTTTGCCAAATTTGTTTTGCGTTCACTTGGTTGTACCTCTTCAGGGGATTGATGCTATCCGCTGGCAGGTTTATGCGTTTTATGTAATTGGATAGTATGTAGGATACCGGAATAAAAAAAGCCACCGGGTGCAGACGGATATTTCTAGATAGACAGAGAGTAATGGTAGCATTAAATCAAAACGCTGTAAAGCCCTTTTTTGGGTATCAAATTGAGACCTGGCTCACAGGTTTTTGCTCCCCTGCGCTATATACTAGCCCATATGTTATGTTACACTACGTACTCTCTTGTTCAAAATGGATAGGAATTATGCCGCCCCGATTGGCGCACATCGAAGTTGTTTTTGTCTAAGGAGTAGTTGTATGTATCTATCTCAGGTTCGTTTTTTTGTAGCGCGTTGGAGAAGCGCGGGACCATCGCTCGCTCTCGCGCTCCTCTTGCTCATAGTCAGTCTATCGGTAGTTGCCTGCTCAGGGCTGAGTTTTGGTGGAGGGGGCAGTACACCCACTGCCACGCCTTCTCACCTCGCGCTGGCGAAGCTGCGCTGGTGTGGCAAGCCGCTGGTGCTCTTTCGCGACGAGGGTGTCTTGCCGAGTCCCACCGTGACCGCGACCACCGCCGCGACTGCTACCGCGACGGGAACAGCCACGGGAACGGTGACTGCCACCAGCACAGCGACTGCCAGCAGTGGAAAACCGAAGACGATTACCGATTGGTCGCAGGTGCAGCCGCAGCTAGGCTTTACCGTCTATTTGCCGACGACCTTCCCGACACACACCTGCCTGGTCAGTGTTTCGGGAACGATCCACGATCCTATTTTCGGCGGCAGCTTTATCATTGGCTACCTGCTGCCCAATCATAGCTCGATTAGTCTCTCGGAGGCTCCGCTGCGGACGCAGAATCCGGCCTTCCAGTGCAGCCCATCCTCGTCGCTGGGTGGGACGCCAACGGCCACCAGCACTCCGAAGACCGGAGTTACGCCAACGCCAACAGCGATTCCCACGCAGTTGTGCTCCGGTGCGAAGGGAACGACGAACATTTTCTTCTCGTCACCGGGTACAACCGCGCAATTACAGCAGTTTTTCAATGGATTGCAGCCGAATGTTGATTGGATGCCAGCCTCATAAAAAGTACGGAGTGGAGAAGCTGAATGTCCCCGGATGTCCCATTATGCTTCCCATTCCTCGTACACTTCTGGTATAATGGCAACAGTTTTGTGTCCGAAGAGACACATGTTTGGAACAGTACAGTAAAGGGAGGAAATTTTCTCATGGATAAGTGCCCCTTTTGTGGTGCGGAAACGCGACCAGGGGATAATTTTTGCCTGAACTGTGGCAATCGTCTGGTTCCTGCCTCTTCCTCACCTCAGCAGGTACAACCGACGTTCGGTGATGCCACACTTCCGGCGCAGGAGGACTGGGCAGCCGCTCAGGGAACGATCCCGGCCTCTCCTATGCCCAGTTGGGCAAATGCAAGTGAGCCTACCATTGCTAATACGGACGTAGAGCCAGCGACCATGCGCTCCGATAATGGCTCTTCGGTGGGGCAGGCCACGATGGATCGCGTCGAGAATCCCGCACATTTTATCCTGCGGGCCGAGAATGGCAGTGTCGTGAAGGAATTTCCTCTTGATAAGCTGGAAATGTCCATTGGACGTGCGCCCAACAGCGATATACTGCTCTCGAAGGATAAGCTCACCTCGCGTCGCCACGCGACCGTGCATTATGAGAATGAGAATTATATGATACGCGACGAACACAGCGCCAATGGTACCTTTGTCAACGGGCAGCAGCTTGAAGAGATGGGTACGGCAACCCTCAATGATGGCGATCATATCGGCATCGGCGAGCATGAATTGGTCTTCCGGGCCTTTGGCTCGGTGGCTTCTGATGTGGAAGATCTACCCACCATCTCGGTTCCCTATGACAACATGGCCGGTGAGATGACCTATCAGACACGAGATGATGAACTGGCTACGAACTCTTCCATCGAAGATGATTATGGTACAAAGGTGATGAATGGCGACCAGGCGGTTCCACCGACGCCGGAGCCTGTGTCCGAGCCGCCCGTTGAGACGCCATCCGCCCCGGTTCCGGCGTTTGCCGCCGAGGCGACATCGCTCCAGTCACCGCCACCGCCCGCGCCTCAACCAGTCCCAACACCTGCTCCCGCTCCCGTACCGGTAGCTCCAACTGTGCCAGTCGCCCCGGCAGCCGTCTCCGCAGCGACATCTACGCCGTTGACCCCTGTGGCTCCCTTGCCGAACGATCCCGGCGTCAATTTTGGTCGTATCACTGCTCTGCCGACGCCTACCCTACCCGATATCGCCCCTCTGACGGCGGCGTTGTCGGCTTTGGATGGACAGGTGATGTCCTTGCAGGAGCAGTTGAACACCACGCAGGAGGCTCTGCGTAACCACGAGAGCGAGGTCAACCAGATCACCAACCAACTGCGTACCGGTGTGCGCCGCGTCTCCGATCGCATGGACAACACCATCGCCGATGTGGCGCGCAAGCGCGAGGAACTGTCCTGGGCTGAGTTGCTGCAACTGATGGAAGATGTCGAGAACAACCCTCGCGACATCGAATACGTGACCAAACTGGCGCGTAAAGCCCGTGAACTGCGTAAAGTGTTCCAGATGCACCAGAACGTGCTCAGTACGATGGCCGAATGCAACAGCCTGTTGCGTGGCTTGATCGGAGAGGAACGGTAGCCTGATGCGTATGGTGTTCAGGGGCGCAGGTGCATCGCTGAACACCATGCACATCATCGCACTATTATGCAGGGACAGAACTACGATGCAATTATAATTGGCGCGGGGCTGGGCGGTCTTCTCAGTGCGGCGCAATTCCTGCAACGCGGCAAGCGAGTGCTGGTGTTGGAGCGATTACCTCATTGTGGCGGTCGCTTTACCGCCAAAACCTTCCAGGGGACACAGATCAGTACCGGCGCTGTGCATATGATTCCTTTTGGCAGCAGCGGAGTCCTGGCGCATATGCTGCGCCGCCTGCGCATTCCGCATCGCATCTTCGATGCCGATGTCTTTGGCTCGTTTCACGTGCATGGCAGGCAGTATCGCTCGCGGGGCCTGCTCGGCGTCTACCAGTTTCTGGGGCCGCGCCAGTTTTTCTGGTTTACTCGCCTGGGCTATCTCATGTTCTTGCGGCGGCTGCCCGCTGATGAGCAGAATCTGCCCTTCGACAGGTGGCTGGCACGCCATATCGATGTCAAACGCAACCCTGAACTGGTGGCCTTCTTCGAGCGCATCTCGCGCTTTGCCCTCAGCCTCGAACTCAGCGCGGTGAGTACTGCCGAGGTTGTGCGGACGACAAAAAATATGTTTCGCTTCGGTGCGCCCGGCAT
>DASTKE010000534.1:0-2987 GCA_035716105.1 Ktedonobacteraceae bacterium
AGGAGCAGGAGGAACGGCTGGCACGCTTCCTGGCACATGCCGGTGTAGCCTCGCGCCGCCACGCGGAAGCGCTGATAGCGGCGGGGCGCGTGCAGGTCAACGGGCAAATCGTTACCGAACAGGGGACACGCATCCATCCCAGCCGTGATACCGTGAGCGTCGATGGCAAGCCGGTTGCCAGCGCCGTTCAGCACGTTTACCTGCTGCTGCATAAGCCGGTTGGCTACGTCAGCACGGCCTCCGACCCGCAGCACCGGCGCACGGTACTTGATCTGCTGCCGGAAGAGTTGCGCGACCTGCGCGTCTACCCCGTTGGTCGCCTCGATCTCGACACCAGCGGCTTGCTGCTGCTGACCAATGATGGCGATTTCGCGCTGCGCATGACCCATCCCCGCTACACCATGGAGAAGCACTACGAGGCGCTGGTGCAGGGCTGCCCGGACGAGGCCACGCTGAACGCCCTGCGTCGCGGCGTAACAATCACCGAAGACAACGGCAAACGCCATAAGACCACCCCTGCGAAAGTGCGCCTGCTCCGGCGCGAAAGTGCGGGGCGCTCGTCTCAACAAAACTGCTGGCTGGCGCTCACCATCCACGAAGGCCGCAAGCGCCAGGTGCGCCGCATGTTAGAAGTCGTAGGCCACCCCGTCCTGCAATTGAAACGAGTCGGTCTCGGCCCCCTGAAACTAGACAACCTGCCCCCCGGCCAGTGGAGATATCTGACGGAACGAGAACTGGAACAATTAGGTGAACAGCCGTAGGGGCGCGATTATGAAATTTAATAACCAAAACCGGTAATCATGTAGGCGCACAATAATGAACTTTCACGACCAAAAACGGTCATGATAGTCGGTCGCTTGCTAGCAGCCTCAAGAAACGTTCCGCGGCCATCGACTTCCCGCTCTTGAAGCGAGCGGCGAAAAAGATTACCGCTTTTGGTTGTTAAAATTCATTATCGGCGCTGGGCACGATAAATCGGCCCCTACAGCTGTCTATGCAAATCTGCGTGCTGCCCTGCCCCTGGAAACGCGCCCCTGCCCTCGCCTGGGCGTGTTGGCTGGCTCGTAGGTTGGACGAGATGGCCGTGCTGGATAGCTGCTCTGTTTTGGACGGGCTGGTCTAACGCGCTGCTGAACCGGTGAAACATGTTCGCGTGGGCGTCGCGGCGGCTGCTCACGCTTTTGCTCGCGTGGCTGCCTGCGCTCCTGCATTACTGGCGCTTCTGGCATTATTGGAACCGTTGGGCTTGCCGCGAGTGGCGTTTCACTGGCTTCCTCATCGATGGCGAGCCGCTGCAACGCGACGGACTGTCCCAGGTTGCGCGCCATACGCCGCCATTTGGGGACATCTGCTGGCACCAGCAGCGTAATGGCCTTGCCCTGACGACCCATGCGGCCTGTGCGGCCAATACGGTGCGTGAAAAGATCGCTCGATTCCGGCAGTTCATAATTGATAACCTGGTAGATGCCTTGAATGTCCAGCCCGCGTGCCGCCACATTGGTGGCGAGCAGCGTCTGCACCTGTCCCTTGCGGAACGCGCTCAGCACCTCCTCACGCGCTCGCTGGCTCTTGTTGCCGTGCAATGTTCCCACAGTGAAACCAAGCCTGCTGAGCTGTTTCCCCAACTTCTCGACGCCGAATTTCGTCCTGCCGAAGATCAGGCTACTTTCTCCCTCACTGGAGTGTAAGAGGGTACAGAGCGCGGCCATTTTCTGATCCTGTGGCACCTGGTACGCGATCTGCTCAATGGTGCTTGGCCCACCCATCTCCGGTGTGATGGACACTATGACCGGGTCCTTGAGAAATTTTTGCTGGAGCTTTACAATCCAGTCCGGTATGGTCGCTGAAAAGAGGGCCATCTGGCGCGTGTCCGGCGTGCTTGCCAGTATCTCTTCAATCACGGGCGCGAAACCGATATCCAGCATCTGGTCCGCCTCGTCCAGCACGCACTCGCGCAACTGGTTGAGCACTAAATCGCCGCGATCGAGCAAGTCCTTCACTCGCCCAGGGGTGCCGATGACGATCTGCGCGCCATAGCGCAGGGCGGAGATTTGATTGCCATAGGGCCGTCCCCCTACCAATAGAGCCGTTGTCAGTCTCCGACTGGCTGCTAGCTTGCCCAGCACGGCGTTGACCTGAATTGCCAGTTCGCGTGTGGGTACCAACACCAGCGCCTGTACGACACGTTTGTCCCTGGCAAGCCTTTCCACCAGGGGGATACCGTAGGCGAGCGTCTTGCCTGAGCCGGTAGCTGATTGCCCCACCAGGTCATGTCCGGCCATCAGCGCCGGAATAGCCTCGACCTGAATGGGCGTCGGCTCTGTAATCTCCATATTTGCCAGCACCGCGTAGGTCGTGGGCTGCAAACGGAAGTCGTTAAAAGAAGGCATAAAAAAAAGAATCCTTTCGGCCAATGCGCTCCTAAAAAAAAGAAAGAGGGAGCGATACAGATCCCTGAAGACACGTTGCCGACAGGGAGTATCAGGAGCAGGCCGTAGGAAACGGGAGCAATGCTGCTAGCTGATATCAGGTACGAACTTGCGTGCAGGAAGAGTCATTCTATAGAGGATTGCTCAGAACTCTTTAGCATCTTTACCGGGAACAGGATAGATGAGCAGCCCGTTCCATGCCATGCAAACCAGTCATAACTCCCGCATTATACCTGATTAGGAACGAACCGTCAAGCGATTTTTTCCGATGGAAAATAGGACTACGTAGGGGCGATGCCTTGTGCTCGCCCGCAGCCTGTAGGAGAGCCACCGCGGGCGAGTACAAGGCATCGCCCCTACGTAGTCCCTCCTACGACCTCAAGCACGGAGAGCCATTTCGATTCCAGGAGTCAGGGAAGCAAAGCGTTGCAGAGCCAGCGAACGCATGTCTCGCGGAAATGCGAACGCTCCTCTTCATCGAGCAGGGGAGCAGTTTCGAGCATCCAGCGCAGAAAACCGACCAGGAGGTCAATCAGGAAGGGAGGGTCGTACCGGCGA
>DASTKE010000535.1:0-2431 GCA_035716105.1 Ktedonobacteraceae bacterium
TCGAGGCAAGACGGTCAGGAAAGCGATTGATAGGCAGGTCTGCTTCCTGCGTTGTGATGCTCCAGAGATTGGTGAAGTGCAGCCTGAGCAGGTATGGTATCTCGTTCGTGTGGCTCTCGATCCACTGTATGGCGTCTTTCCTGTAGTCAGAATCGCGCTTCACCTCACAGGCACCGGCGCAATTTGCCGGGTACTGGGCGGCAATGGCGGGATTGGACTCCGAGGGAATGATCCAGATGCCCAGATAGTAGGGCCGCTGCAAGATCATGTCGTTGTAGGCACCGAGCATAACCTTGCCGTCGCCCACAGCTACCGGAACCAGTTGCTGCGTTACCATATAATTGCGGAGCGTCCAGGGAAGAATAAAGACTGTTGAGAGCAGTCCGATAACAAGCATGCTTTTGACAACGGTACGCCAGGAAAGCATGTATCGCCAGCCAATAATGACCGCCCAGGCCAGGAAAGCTCCCAGGATAACCATGCCATTTGGGCGCGTCAGCGAGGCCAGACCGAGCAGGATGGCACCACTCACCATCCATTGCCAGCTCGGATTGCGCTGTAATCGATAGAGTGTATAGCAGAATGCGAATAGCAGAAAGATGTAAAGGGACTCTGAATAGAGCCAGCCATCATATATATAGAGAAATGGATACAGAGCGGCCAGAATGCCCGCAAACAGGGCGACGCGCTTGCCGAACAGGTCGCTGGCAAACTGATAGACCAGGGCGCAGGTGCCTGCGCCAACAAAGCACAGGAAGAGGCGCACAAAGTGGTCGTGCGACCCCAATACACCATAGATAGCGGCGATCACAGCAGGCCAGAGGGGAGCGCGGTCAACCGTCGGCAGGTTTGGCAACAAGCAGTAACAGTGTTCGTGCAGCATGTTGAGCGCGATCGTCTGATACACTGAAGAGTCATGCAGCGGGTAGTAGCCGCGAGCAACGACCAGGTTGTAGAGCACGCGCACAATGACGGCGAGGCTATAAACGATGGTAATCGGGAAAAATGTCCACAAACGTTTCATGTCAAAATCCCTGAGAGTTGTGATAAATACCCGGCATTCCTAACTTAGGGAACGTTTTACCCCTATCATCGTAACAAAACGCCTGGAAGTCGTTCTTTAGGGTTTGGAACATTCTTGCTATATTCTGGAAGAGTGCTATAATGAAAAACGAAAGAGCCTGCTGGCAGTAGATTCAGCCAAGGAGAACTTGTAGATGGAAACACAGAAATCGACGAAGCCTGAGCCGGTTTTGACAGACGACGCCACGGTCGTGCAGTCCGGCCTCTTTGCGGGTGAGGCTACGGTGATCTCGGAGCCGCGAGACCCGTTAGAAACCCCGTATCCGCCCATTGTGCGCACGCAGCCGCTGACCGATCAGTCCAGCATGGCCGCGTGTGCCATTCCTTATCAGCAGGAACTGAAACTGCGCGGCAAGTCAAACTATACCATCACCTGCTTCCTATCCGATTTGAAGATGTTCAGTGATTTTATTGGCCTCGATACACCCGTCGGGCGCGTCACGAAAGAAAACCTGACCGATTGGCTGATGAAGCTGAAGTTCGGGGCAAAGGGACAGACACCCGCGCCAAAGACGATGGCCCGCCGGGTGACGTTTCTGAAAAACTTCTTTTCCTGGCTCTCCCGTGAGGGCATCATCGCTGAAGACCCCTCCGCTGGTCTCGTACTGGAACGCCCACTGCCGCCGCTGCCGCAATTGCTCTTTGACGACGAGGTGCAGCGCCTGCTGGAGGCCGCTTCACAGGATGCGCGTTGCCACTGCCTCGTCTACCTGATTCTGAACGCGGGTCTGAAGAAGGAAGAGGTGATGGGGCTGAGGCTCTCGCATATCGACCTGGCAGAACCCCAGGCCCCGGCTGTCACCGTGCATTTCGCCGCCTCGACCGGTAAACAGCACCGCGAGCGCCGGTTGACGCTGCCAGCGGAGTTCGTGACTATTCTCAAAAAGTACCGGGAGAAGTACCGTCCCACCGATGAACTCTTTGTCTGCACCGACCGCAACCTGAACTATATTCTGGCAAAGGCTGTCAAGGCTGCTGATATCAAAAAGCGCGTGACATTGCAACTGCTGCGCGATACCTTCGCCGTGCGCCAGCTCAAGGGGGGCCTACCACCCGAAGCCCTGCGCGAAAAGCTGGGCCTCTCCGACGAAGCCTGGCTCGAATCACGCGAGAAATACCGCCGCCTGGCCTTCTCTAAATAGGAAGATTTCACAAACGTAGGTGCCGATTTATCGGCCCGCTTCCCAGGCCGATAAATCGGCGATGGGCGCGATCAATCGGCACCTACGTGATTCTTTATACTATTGTGGGGGCATACGCATTTGTTGTGGTGGGGGCGGGACGACAACGGTAACATTCGCCGTTCTACGATTGAGCCTGTTGTTCAGCAGGATGGTGTTGACGATGA
>DASTKE010000536.1:0-3001 GCA_035716105.1 Ktedonobacteraceae bacterium
CCCACGCACGTCGAATTGAGCTGCACTCTCTCTTCGCCCAGCGCCGCGACCAGCACCGCCAGCAGTTCCGCCCGGTGAACCACCTCGTTCACGGTTCCCAGCCGTTCCAGCAATTCATGCGTTCTCAGATCGGCCAGCACCTTGCCGTCCCAGGTCGTCAGGCACAGGCCAGAGGTAAACGATTCGCCCAGCGCCTCTACCGCACTGGACAGGCCCAGCTTGCCGAGAGCGCGTAATGCGTTCGTCCAGAGTGGCAGACCTGAACCGACCTCGCGCAGTTCCTCCGCCCGCTCGAATACAGTCACCTCTATACCCGCCTGTTGCAGCGCAAGGGCCGCGGTCACCCCACCAATACCCCCACCAATAATAATCGCTTTTTTCCCAATATTTGCTCGCATGTCGTTTGCCATTTCCTATTACGATTCACCAGAACCGGTATATGAACGTAGGGGCCGATCATGAACATTGACAAAAGAAACCAGTAATAGCAAAGAGTATAGCCCTCCCGAACAAAAATCACAACCGTCCTTATACACTATCTCCGCTCAGACTTTTGGCGTATACTCCAGCACGCCAAAAGTCTGAGTCGCAATTTGACCCCGGACGCATCGCAAAAGCGCATTTGTCATCTAAAACACCTACATCGAAAGTCCTACATACAACACACCCTCTGACGCATCCCAATACTGTTCCTGATAGCTTATCCTTTAGAGAGATGCTGGCAATTTTATGCTTCTTAAGCGTATGTATATATGTTGGATGATTGGATTGGATGGAGAGAGAGCATGATGCCCACAGCAGCAAACAATGTACGGCGCTTTTTGAGTCGGCGGAACAGGCAAGAAGCGCGGCCTGCGCATCCACAGAGCGTGCAAGCGCACCAGTTGGAGAAGCCACCTGTTGCCATCACGCCGGATGATCCGCTCGTTCGCTATTTCCTGAATAATCCCGGTGCGGTAGAGATCGACAAGTTGCATCTGGACTCGCCTGTGCTGAATGCGCTCAAGAACGCGAATGTGAAGGTCGTTGTTCCCATGGTGAACCAGGGGCAACTGGTGGGCCTGCTCAATCTGGGGCCGCGCCTGAGCGA
This sequence comes from Ktedonobacteraceae bacterium, assembly GCA_035716105.1. GTDB lineage: Bacteria > Chloroflexota > Ktedonobacteria > Ktedonobacterales > Ktedonobacteraceae > CADDYT01. The sequence continues at coordinate 1,091 of DASTKE010000536.1, forward strand.
GCAGGATTACTCGCAGGATGATCGTGGCTTGCTCAATACGCTGGCGATGCAGGCCGCGCCAGCCGTGCGCGTAGCCCAACTGGTGCAGCAGCAACAGGAGCAGACCCGCGAACGCGAACGCATCGAACACGAACTGCGCGTGGCGCGCCTGATCCAGCAAACGCTGCTGCCTGGAGACTTGCCCGCACCGCCCGGTTGGAAGCTGGCTGCCTATTACCAGCCCGCGCAGGCCGTGGGAGGCGATTTCTACGATTTCCTCTCCTTTGATGATGGGCGCGTGGGCATCGTGATCGGAGATGTGACCGACAAGGGCGTACCGGCTGCCCTGCTCATGGCAACCACGCGCAGCATCCTGCGGTCGGTGGCGCAGAGAGAGCAATCGCCGGGAAAGGTGTTGGAAATCACCAACAACCTGCTCTGCCCGGATATCCCGCAGCGCATGTTCGTCACCTGCCTGTACGCCGTGCTCGACCCGCTCAGTGGACGGTTGCGCTACGCCAATGCCGGGCATGATCTGCCCTTCCAGCGTCGTGGCCCTGGCGTCTGCGAACTGCGCGCCACAGGGATGCCGCTCGGCCTGATGACCGATATGTATTACGAGGAGAACGAAACTACGCTGGAATATGGCGAGAGCATCCTGTTCTACAGCGACGGCCTGGTGGAGGCGCACAATCCCGGTCGCGAAATGTTCGGCTTCCCTCGCCTGCGCACCCTGCTGGAACAGCGCCCGGAAAACACAGTCATCATCGATTTCATGCTCGCCCAGCTGGCCGCGTTCACCGGTTCCGGTTGGGAACAGGAAGACGACGTGACGCTGGTCACGCTGCAACGTGCCGGAGGCAAGAACACACCCATGGAGGTTGACGAAATGATCCGGCATGTGATTCCAGCGTAGGGGTGCGATGATGGAGGTTGACGAAATAATTCCCGTAGGGGCCGATTGATCGTGCCCCTACGGCAGTTTCACGCGATTTACAAAGTATTTTGTCAAAGTTCGTTATTTTCAGCTATTCGTAACGCTTATCGTAACGATCTCGAAACATATTGAGGCTATAATTATGAGCAGTGAGAGCGTTATTGAGACAGGAAATGTTTCTTTACACGAGGTAAAATAGTAGTAAGTGATGCAGACCGGAAGGAAAAGAGCATGTCCACCTATCCATCTGAAAACCGCCTGCCACGCAACGCGGCAAACTGGGCGCAACAGGCGACAACATTTAAGGTAGAAAGAACGCCGACGGGCGCGTTAAATTTGAACGTCGAGGGACGCCGACCCCTCAGCCCCCTGCAGGGCTTTGGGCAGATGTGGGAGAAAGTTTTTCGCGTGCGCCTGAAGGGTGCGGATGTCACACCAGCCGAAGTCATCGCGGAGTGGAAAGCAAACTTCGCGAAGTTCTGGCCTGGAAACAACCGCTTCTATGCCCCGCTGACTGGCATCGCACCCGGCGAGGTCGCGCTGATCAATATGCAAATTCCCGGTGATCTTCCCGTCGGTCTGCCACTCTCCACCGGTGTGCTGGTGCTGTATGCCGATGAAGAGTCGTTCACCTTCATGACCCCGCAGGGACACGTCTTCGCAGGCTGGATCACTTTCAGCGCCTACGAAGATGACGGCTGTACGGTTGCCCAGGTGCAGGTCTTGATGCGCGCCTTCGATTTCGCCTATGAAATCGGCTTCCGCCTGGGTGCCTCCACGTCCGAAAACGCCTTCTGGCGCTTGACGCTCGCCACATTAGCACGGCACTTCGGCGTCCATGACCAGCACATTGAATCACAGATTGTCTGCCTTGATCCGCGAGTCCAGTGGGCCGAGGTCGGCAACATCTGGCAAAACTCGACGATCCGCACGGTGATGTACCGTATCATGTTTCCCGCGTTCTATGTACGCAAGCGTCTCATCAAGCGCATAGC
>DASTKE010000537.1:0-2688 GCA_035716105.1 Ktedonobacteraceae bacterium
GTGGACTACAAGGCATACCGGAGTCGTACCGCGAGGCGCAGCGAGCGTTGGAAATCGGGCGGCGACTCTTTGGAGAAGAGAAGCTGCACTCGTTTGCTCGCCTGGGCATTTACCGGCTGCTCTTCCACCTCGACGGGCAGGGTGAATTGACCGATTTCTACCAGCAGACGCTCGGCCCGCTGCTGCAAGCCGATACTCGCGGCGAGGGTAAGTTGATTGAGACGCTGGAAGGCTTCTTTCGCTGTAACGGCAATCTCAGCGAGATGGCTCGTACCATGCACTTCCATCGTAACTCCCTGCTCTATCGCATTAGCCGCATCGAAGAAATCCTGGGTCGCTCTCTGGAAGACCCCGAACTACGCCTCTCGTTGCAAATCGCGCTCAAGATTCACCATCTGCAAAAGCAGTGAGTTGTACCTCCCTACCCCTTGACATAGGCGAGTTTCTCGGCAACCTTGCCGTCCCGCACGCGCAATACATCGACACCACGGACATGCCCGCGGCTTCCGTCAGCATTCGTCCACTCATACCTCCAGCGAATGACGCAGCGGTCTTCGTGTGCGAACATCTCCTCAGACTGGAAAATGGCACCGGGCGATGAACGAAAAAACTCTTCCCAGAAGCGGCTAACCGCCTCCTGTCCTTCAAACCGTTCACCATCTGGCGAAGGATAGGTGTTTTCAAAGATGCAGTCTCCGGTCATCAGAGCCATCACCGCCTCAACATCGTGCCGATTGAAGGCGTCGTTAAACTGGTTGATTACCTCAATCGTTGATGCGGTCTGTGCAACTTCTTGCATGATCTCTTGCTCCTCACTGAAAGCTAGCTATGCAAACTATCCCGAAAGGCGGCGATCTGAGCGCTGTGCTCGCGTTTGTGTCCATAGTACATGTAGACAAGTACGTCATCCAGGGAGTAGTCCATGCCATACCAGGGCAGCGTTCCCACCTGGCGGAACTGTTCAGGACGAATCTGCGCGGCCAGCGACATCACCTGTGCGTGCGTGTCATTGAACTCGTCCAGAACCTCTCGTATGGTTCTCCCTCCGCGTCTCTGCACCTCGGCATCGTTAAACTGGCTCCCCAGGCCGGTAAACCTGTCCAGGTAGGGTGTGGGATGCCTTCCGACAAAGCCGGAGAGCACATCTACCAGGACCTCTTCATAGGAAGCGAGGTGGGCGATGATGTCCTTGACCGACCAGAAACCACAGGCTCCCGGTGTTTCCCACGCCGTTTCCGGGAAACCCTCGATGGCCTGCAGGGCCGTCAGTTGTCCGTACTTCAAAATGTCTGTCGCGTTCATGAGATCGTCCTTTCTTTGAATGTGGCCTGCCCAGGAGCAGGTTGCAGCGTATGACTGTCAGCAGTGGACTCTCTCATTGTAGTCAGAACGTCTTGCATTATCATCGTGGATGAGTACGGAGATTGCATGAAGGAAGCACGTAGATTTCTGTGGAAGGGTACGTAGAAAATGAGGAACACGTCTTTACATGTTAGCGGTCAATCCTCTTTCGATCGCCCAGTTTGCGATCTGCCGGCGTGAGGTGAGGTTCAACTTGAGCATGATATTGCTGACGTGGGTTTCGACGGTCCGTTCGCTCAGCACCAGGGCATGGGCGATCTCGCGATTGAATTTCCCCTGCGCGATCAAGGCTGCTACTTCGCGTTCGCGCGCCGTTAACCCTCCGTAAGCCTGCTTGATCGCTTGTTTGTGTGAGAGCGGGCGGGAAGAGGGCAGCAGTGCCAGCGCCCGTTGCAGGAAAGTGTCTCGCAAGTGCTCATCTGTGATAGTAGCGGCGAGTTCTTCAACCAGGGTGCGGGCGGTCACAAACGCTTGCTCAGCCTCTGCGTTCCTCTCCTGAGTTTGATAGAGGTTGCCAAGCGCGACACATATTTGCCATTGTTTCGGTCTAGCCCCTAGCGCCTCGGCCAGAGCCTGCGCGGCTGTCAGTGCTGCCTCGGCTTCGGCTGGTCGCTGCAAGGCAGCCAGAGCCTCGCCGCGCAGTTTCAAGACACGCAAGCTGCTTTGTCCCCCGGCGACCTGCGCAGCAGAGGAGTCCAACTGATCAACGATTTCTAGAGCCTCGGTCGGATGTCCCCGTGCCAGCGCCAGTTCTATGGATGCGCAGCAGAGCATCCGCTGTCCCAGCGTTTGTATGGCCGTGTCGGAACCGAGCGCGGCGTGAAGGAGCGCCTCGGCGCGGGCATCTTCGTGCAACAGAATGGAGACGGAAGCAAGATAGCCTGTAGCCATACGAGTCCAGAAGAGAGAGTGCATCTCTTGAGCGAGGACCAGCGCCTGCTCAAAGTGCTCACTCGCCTCCTGGTATGCAAGCATACCAGTGTACACGCCACCTAGCATGGCGTGGGCTGCTGTTTGCCACTGGCGATGCTCAATCTCTTCAGCTATATGCAAACTCTGCTGGCATGCAGCCAGGGCACGGCTATATTCTCCTTGCGATCCCATACAGAGTCCTAACTGGAAAAGGGCATAAGATTCAGCTGAACGCTGGCCGATTTCACGGGCGACCTTGACCGCCCGTTCGGCATCCGGTAGTGCCTCGGCCAAACTCGTGACCGCGATGAGCGCATCGGTATGGTAGGTCGAAGCACGCATGGTGAGCGTTGCCAGGCTTGATGTCAGTCCTTCTCTGTTGCCGAGTTCGTCAAAAAGCGCGACAGCCTGCTG
>DASTKE010000538.1:0-3521 GCA_035716105.1 Ktedonobacteraceae bacterium
TTATGTTGTAATTATAACGATATATCGTTATCTTGTCAAGGGTTGTGAACAGGAAAATCTCAAAATATATTTGTGTTAATTTGCCCTGCTTTAACGCTATGATCCCCAAAAAAGTCATACGCTATGTTGGCGTAGATAACATAGCGTATGACTTTTTGTTACTCGATTGACTTGAAAGAAGTTGTGAGACTACCGCCTCGTCACAATACACGCAAAAGGCGGTGCCGGACAGTAATCCGCCAACTGCACTGGAGCAGCCTGCGCGCTGTTGGAATGAGGCACTGCTGCCATTCCGGTGTGAGCGACACCAGCAGCCACACCAACCAGCATCGTCACTGAGATAATGCCTGTGAGCACCAGGTTGCGAAGTTTGTTTGCCATCGTTGTCTTTCTCCCTCTTTTTACTTAATATCGAGAGAACTTTTATTTCTCTACTTTAGAAGAGCATTTATATACACATTTTCTTTCAATTTTTTGATAAATTTTTATTCTATAATCTATAATTGGTTTATCTGGAAAATAGTAAAAAAAGAGACCTTCCGGTCTTGAGGAAGCAGCAAAATGGGATGTTTTACCCATAAAGTCTTTTTTCTTGCGTAGAGCCGGGTTGCATGGTAGACTATCAGTGCGAGCGACGTGTTGAGGTTGGTTTCTGCATGGATGTTTTTGCGCGTTTAGGGCGCTTTCCCTGGCAGGAGGAAATAGATGGGAGGTGGGAAGGTCCACTGATACCTATCCCCGGAAGTATGCTTTGAGCGTTTTGTAGGATAAGCACATTTGGAAGAGGAACTATTTTGAAGCATGAATCTGAAATGAGCCACAGGAGCAGCAGCGTGCCAGCACATCAACGCTTCGGAGATTTTTACGCGGGACGCCGGGTCGTGACTATCGGTGGCGGCACGGGAACCTTTTCCCTCCTCTCTCACCTGAAAAAATACCCCTTGAATATCAGCGCCATTGTGACCATGTCGGACAGTGGGGGCAGTTCGCGCCGGCTCATGGACGAGTTTCGCCGCCAGTTGCCCCTGGGCGATCTGCGCATGTCCCTGGTGGCGCTGGCCCGCAACGGGGCGTTATGGCGTGAAATCTTCATGCATCGTTTCCAGAATAGCAGCGAGGATGACTCGGCGGAGCACAGGGGCGTGGCCGGGCATAGTCTGGGAAACCTGATTCTCAAGGGGCTACAGGATGTCAACAACGGCGATCTTTTGTTGGCAATTGAGGATGCGCAGGAGTTGCTCAATACCGCTGGACACGTCATACCCGTCACGCTGACCCAGACGGTCATCTGCGCCGAGCTGGAAGACGGTACGAGCATCTGTGGTGAGACCGATATCGATACGCGAGGAACGAGGGAGCGCGGGCCGCTTTCGCCCATCCGCCAACTGCGCTTGCAGCCAGAAGAGGCTCCCGCCTGCACACAGGCCATTCGCGCAGTGCGCCGGGCCGATACAATCATCATTGGCCCCGGCGACCTCTACACCAGCCTGATCCCTAATCTGCTGGTCAAGGACCTGGCGCGGGCCGTGCGCGAGTCCGACGCTGAGAAGGTCTACATCTGCAACATGATGACCAAGCATGGCGAAACCGACAGCTACCGGGCCTCGGATTTTGTCAGCGAGATACACCGCTACCTCGGCGGGCGCGTGGATCGCGTCCTGGTCAACGATGGCCCATTTCCGCAGGACGTGTTGAAAACATACGCGGAAGAGAAAAGCGAGCCGGTGGCACCCGACCGCACGCGCCTGACGCGCCTGGTACCGAACGTGACTATTGAGCACCTGAACCTGGAAGACGATACCCTGGCGCGTCACGATCCCGAACGCCTGGTGCGCGCCATCTTCCCCGCCAACGATCTATAGAAGCGGAATCACGTAGGCGCCGATTTATCGGCACCTACGTTTAGAGAAGATTACTTTGGCATCCCGCGAGCGATGTTCTCGAACTCTTCACGGGGAAAAGCGCGCATCGTCTGCGTGCGCACCGTTCCCTGCGCCAGCGTGCCAAGAATCAGACGTGCCGCAGTTTGATCGTCGGGTGCTTCCGAAATAACGATGTAGTCATATTGACCCATCACCAGGTAAAAACCGATCAGTTTTCCACCAACTTGACGCGCCGCTTCATCAAAGGCCACCAGGCGTTCCGGACCGTCTCGCACTTCCCTCACACCCTGCTCTGTAAGGTTGACCAGACTAATATAGGTTGGCATAACGTGTTCCTCCTGACTCGTTGGCAAACTACTACCGGAGCAAAAAGAGGTTTTTCCACTTTCATTGTACACGTATACCACCGTTGATACAAGCTTTGCCGTTCCGTAGGGGCGATGCCTTAGTGCTCGCCCGTGCTGGCCGACCTCTGCCGACGGCGGGCGAGCACAAGGCATCGCCCCTACGGCAGGATGGATATCCCGTTTAGCGCTTCCGGGCGAACAGCCAGCCTTCGGTCAAACCCGCGAGCGCAGCCAGCAGAGAAAAGAGGGCATTGGAATGCGCGCTGTCGCCAGCGAGGGCCAGCAGGCCACTATTCACGAACAGGTAGACCAGCACAGCCAGCAGGGAACCGATAAATGGACGGGTAAACCACGTCACCAGTACAAACCTGGGCAGCGGCCCGGTTGATAGGCCGCGCCTGCTCACTGTAATAATACTGCTCGCGCACCCGCCAAGCAGTCCGTAGACCAGGACAAACCAGGGTACACCGAGGGGGGTAAAGCTCGCGGTAAAAACCGTGCTGGCGAAACCCATACCTTGCAGCACCGCCAGAGCCAGCACCAGCACCAGCAACACTCCGAGGTAGACAGCAAAAACCATCATCCCGGTTTGCGGCAGCGCCACAATGGTCTCATCCGGCTCCGGCGAGGCTGGCACTGGCGATGATTTCCTGTTGGTAATCACGGGCAATGGCTCGGTATCCTGCTCTCTGGACGAATGCTGCGCAGGCGGCGTTGACGTAGCCACGAGCGTCTCTCCTGCTGCATGTGTATCAATAATCCGGGTACCATAAGAGGCCCCGGTCACATCTAAAGTGTTGGCGTTGTTCACAGGGTTCGTAGCATTTGTAGTGTTCATAGCGTTCGCGGCGCTGGCGGCTCGCGTGGGTTTCATGGCGTGCAAGGCGAGTTCCTGGAGATAGTCATCGGGCAAGGCATGCTGCCGGGCAAGGGTCAGCAGCCGATCGGCAAGCGCGGCAACCGCGTCCTCGTCTTGCCGCTCCCGCTCGCGGCGCTGGCGGTACTGCTGGAGGGCGGTTGCAGTGGCCGCATAGGTCATGCAGGGAATCTCGCGATTGCGGTACGTCTCACACACCACAACCGTTATGGCTTCAAAGAGCGGCGCAGGTGGCGCGGCAAAGTGCTGCTTATCCAGTACCGAAGTTTCATGGCCCTGCTGCCCTATCAGGCGTGCAGGAATGCGATAGAGTACCCCCCACACGGTGGGAGATGGTTCCGTGGCCGGTACGAGCGTTACCAGCGGGTGCCCCTCCGGCGAAACGATGGCGTCAAACGCGAGGCGATACCCCTT
>DASTKE010000539.1:0-2786 GCA_035716105.1 Ktedonobacteraceae bacterium
CCAGCGGCATCCCATCCGGCGCTTTTCGCTCTCTCTTATTACTTATTCGCCGACGAAGGCGACGAGGCGGCAGAAGGCGGCTTCGCCGCCATTGAACTTCCAGGGGAAGCAGCCAATCCAGACGCGCTGGTCCAGCACCTCGTCGATCATGCCGCCCGCGTTCTCGACGTGGAAGACGCCGTGCGGGAACATGTCGTAGTGCATCAGCTGCAAATCGTCCGGGGGCCAGATCTCCTCAAGGGGCTTGCCCAGTTTCTGGGCGCATTTGGCCGCGAGGTCGAGGCGCACCTGGCGGATGACCGTGTTCATCGGATGGTCCATCGAACCGGCGTCGATGGCAAACCAGGAAATCTGGCGTTCCAGCACCCAGTTGACAAACTCGCGGGTTGGGCCGGGATGCTTGATGAAGTAGCGCGTCTCGTCCGGCTCCGACTCGCCGTACCAGTTGCTCGGATAATACTTGTGGTAGCCGGTATGCACCACCACAATGTCGCCCGGCTGGATGCGCAGGCCCGTCTTGCGCTCCCAGTCCTCGAAGTGCTGCGAGGTATAGATTTCGTAATCGCCGATGCCCATGCCTTCCAGGTCGACCACCACTCCCGGCCCGACCAGCTTGTCCAGCGGAATGCTGCCGATATCCTGACCGTTGGTGATGAAGTGCAGTGGAGCATCGAGGTGCGTGCCGACGTGCAGGGTAGAGGCGATATGCTGACCTCCCACCTTGTCGAAGGCCACGCGCTTGATCCACTTGATAGTGGGGCCTTCATAGGTGGCGAAACCGGGCGTGTGCATATCCCAGTTCTGCGACAGGTCGACAACGCGCATGTGGCTCAAATCAATTGGTTGCATACTTTCTCCTTCTCACTCAAAGCCATCAAAAGGGTCTCAGGGATGTCATTCTGAGCGCCGCGAAGAATCGCTGCTGAGCCACCTCGACACCGTGGCGCTTGGAGATTCTTCGCGGCGCTCAGAATGACATGTCCGGGTCCGTTTTTGATGGTTTGCTATTGACCGCCATTGCGTACCGCGTCGAAGATGATCTCATCAATCAACTGCTCGACGGGAGCGCGGTCATCGGTAAAATAGATATGTGCCTGCTGCTCCTCGCGTACATTGCCGGAGGCTAAACTCACACCGGCTACGCCGTGGATCAGCGGGTTGGACACCTGAGACGCATTGGCCCAGTAGTTGATCAGCGAGGTCTGAGCATTGGTGCCAATCACCAGGCTATTGTCGAAACGCGGCGTATCTATTATGTAGACATTGGGGAAAACGGCGCGCATGGTCTCCGCCAGTTCATTGACGAGACGAAAATCGGTTGCTGTACGTCCGGCATTGATCACGGCTACGCCAGTTGGCGTCAGATGCGCCCGCACCTCGCGGAAGAACTCAGCCGTCGTCAATTGGAACGGCACGTAGGGCTGCTGGTAGGCATCGATGCCGATCTCATCGTAGCGCTGCGAGGTTGTGCGCAGGAAATAGCGCCCATCCTGCACGATCACATGCAGGTTTGGCTCGTTCATATCAAAATATTGACGCCCCAGACTGACAATCGTGCCGTCGATCTCCACGCCATCGATGGGAATTGGCCCATACGCCGCCGTCAACTCACGGGGAATGGTGCCAGCACCGAGACCGATGATGCAGACGCGGCGCACCTGGCTGGTAGAGAAGGGATAGTTGTTAAACAGCGGCGCGACCATGAAATAATCCCAGGGACCACCCGTGAGAATGCTGTCGGGATTGTAAATCGAATGGATGCCCACGCCCTCGTTCAGCACAAGCTGCGTCTCCGCACCCACCTGCACCACCTGGATGTAGTTATAGGCCGACTCGCGCTCGGCAATCAACGTGCCGCCACCATTGCTGCCGTTCGCCGCCCTGATCGGCCCGTGCATGGTCGTGTATGCGAGGATCATGGGCAGCAGCAGCAAAATGGAGAGCAGGTTTTTGTTGAAACGCCCGTTGCGCCGCACCCTCCCATTGCCATTGCCCGGCCCCTGTAGGGGCGGTGGCTTGCCCCGCCCAGGGCGAGAGAAGAGCAGGCCCACAATCGACACCAGCAGCAGGGCAACGGCGAAACTAAAGAAGGTGCGGTAGGTGCCTATCATCGGGATCAGCCAGAGCACGGGCAAGAAGGTACCCAGGATGCTGCCAGCCGTGGAGAGTGCGTAGAGTTGCCCGGCGGTGCGACCCGATTTGCCCACCTGCTCCACACGCAGGCGAATGGCATATGGAGAGACGCAGCCCAGCAGGATCACCGGCACAGCAAACAGCAGGATCACCGAGATCAGCGAGCCGTAAAATACGCCGATGGAGACGGTGGCGAAGGCCGAGACCGACCAGTCCAGTATCGGGCGCGAGATGAACGGGATCAGGCCAATCAGAAAGGCCGCGACGATGGTGAGCATGTAGAGCACGCCGGGCCGGGGATGGCGGTCAGCCAGGCGACCACCAACATAGTAGCCGATGGTCAGGTAGAGCAGGATCAGGCCGATCAAATTGGCCCACACGAACAGCGACGTGCCAAAATAAGGTGCCAGCAGGCGCGAAGCCGAAAGTTCGACAGCCAGCGAGGCCGCGCCCGAAACAAAGACCAGCAGGATAAGCAGCCATCCCTGCACGGTATGGCCAGCAGTTACGGCAACAGTTCCACTCTCTATCTTTTCATCTGGTATGCTCTGGCGATTTCGTATCGTGGACATAATGCAATGGTACTCTCTTTCGCTTGTACTGTGGGAAGGTGCGGCGTGGCATGGCGTGCTGGCTGTCCAATTGTCGAAGAC
>DASTKE010000540.1:0-8898 GCA_035716105.1 Ktedonobacteraceae bacterium
GATCGGCAGGCTCCGCGGGCCGATCAATCGGCGGTGCGGGCATAAATGCGCCGCCTACGGGATTGCCGGTTTTGGTCGTCAAAATTCATTATCGGCCTACGGCCAGGGGCCGATAAATCGGCGGTGCGCACGATCAATCGGCGCCTACGGGATCGGGTGCCAAAAGTACTAGATTGATGCTTGCCCATGCATACATGCAGGCAAAGAATGTTACACTGGGTAGTGTTGAGCAACGAAGAAATATTTGTCAGGAAGGGTTTTTGTTGGTGAAGAAAACCGGTTGGGGGCTGCTGTGCCTCTGTTTGATTGTTTTGCTGGCTGCGTGTGGGGCCGGGATTTCCCCCCGCTCTTCGTCGTCGAGTGAGATTGTGAGCGATTCGCTGAACCAGAGCGGTCTGCGACAGGCTCCTACGCCAACCACGATACCGGTAGTAGCAATTCCCAGCCAGAAAGCGACACCGACGCCAACGCCTACCCCTCGCATCACCGCCAGCAGTGCTCCCATTTCCACCCCCACTCCAAAGGCAGGTTCAAACTGCATCACGTTCAGCAATGACGCGACCCTGGTTCCGGCAAAGAACGGTACACTGGCAGCTCCCTACGGGCCTGCGCCCGTATCTACGGAAGCGCAGCAGCTCACCAGCCAACTCTTCCAATTGATTAACAGTGATCGTGCGGCCTGCGGTTTGCCGCCCTTCGCCTGGAACTCCACGCTGGCCTCCGGCGCGCTCCTGCATAGCTGGAACATGGTGCATTGCGGCTTCAGCCACACCTGTCCTGACGGTATGACGCAGTACCAGCGCATCGCCAACGAAGGCTTTGCTGGCTATAGCGACTGCGGGGAGAATATCGGTGAGGCTGGCCCCTATCCGACTCCCTGGGGCGGCGTGTACAACATTCAGGAAAGCATGGCTCACGAACCGCTCGGCGGCTGGCACCGCATCCATCTCTTCAGCACGACTTTGCACCGCATCGGCATCGGCGTCTACGTCGACTCTGGCGGTTCGATCTGGTTCACTGAAGATATGACGAGCTAGTTTATTATAGTGTCCATTTGCCAGCGACTGGCCGTTGTGAGCAATTATGTCTTTCTTCAAGCCCCGTCGCGCAGCCAGACGCGCATCTCGCCGGGTTGACGGTTATCCCAGGCGTAGTAGGGAATAGCGGTGATTGTGTGTGGCTGCGACGAGGTGGGCCACGACCGGTAGAGCCTTCCTGCCCAGCCGGTGTCATCCTCGACAAGTGCTTCGCCACGGACGACGGTCACGCCGTCAAGCATGGCAGCCTCAAACTGGCTTGTCAGCTCTGCTGTCCCCGGCAAGGCGATGCGCTGCAGCGGCACAGGATTGTCGGCCTCTTCCACACAATAGACGAGAGGGCCGCGTTGAAGGGCGACGCAGCCGGCATCCTGACGAACGTTGGGGTGGGCATACATGCGCTCGACCGGCATTGCCAGTTCGAGTTTTACTCTATCGCCTGCCTGCCACATGTGTTCCACATGCACATAGCCCTGTTCCAGGTGACTGGCTATGTCAAACGCTTCTCCGTTCACGCTGAGCCGGGCATCCTGGCACCAGCCGGGAATGCGCAGCCGCAATCCAAATGCAGCTGGTTCATCCATGTCGAGTTGTAGTGTAATATTGCCGTTCCAGGGGTAGTTCGTCTCCTGGCGCACAGTCACTTCACGTCCACTGACGGTCATCCGGGCGGTATTCTGCATGTAAAGATGCACGGCGATATCCGTATCATTCACGCTATAGATGTACTGCCCAAGAGATGCGAAGAGGCGAGCAACGTTGGGTGGGCAACAGGCGACCTGAAACCATTCCTCCCGGTGATGCGCACCCAGGCTGGCCAGCGGGTTCTCATAGAAGAACTTGTGTCCATCAAGTGAGACGCCGCTCAGGACGCCGTTATAGAGCGCACATTCCAGCATGTCCGCGTAGTATGCGTTGCAGTCAAGCTGCAACATGCGGTGGTTCCATAAGACAAAGCCGATGGCCGCGCACGTCTCCGCGTAGGCGGTCTCGTTCGGCAGATCGTAGTTCGTCGTGAACCCTTCATTGTGCGCCGACGGACCAAGTCCGCCGGTAATATACAGGCGGGTCGTACAGAGATGGTTCCAGAGGCGCTGGTCGGCTTCAAACAAGCTCTGGTCGGGTAGATCGTGCGCGAGATCGGCTATCGCGCTGTAGAGGTACATGGCTCGCACTGCGTGACCGACGACTTCATGCTGTTCGCGCACGGGCAGGTGCGATTGGGTGTACTCGTGGGTCTTGTGGTAGTATTGCGCGAGGTCTTCGCCACGAGCGAGCGCTTCCTCATCAAAATAATGCGGTTGCTTCCCACGTTCCTCGACAAAATACTGACTTAAACGCAGATACCGCCGCTCGCCTGTGACCCGATAGAGTTTCACCAGCGCGAGTTCAATCTCTTCATGTCCAGGGTAGCCGCGCTTCTTGCCCGGCTCTGGGCCGAAGACCGTGTCGATGTAGTCCGCGTAACGGCACAGCGCATCCAGCAAAACCCGTTTGCCCGTGGCCAGGAAATGAGCTACAGCCGCTTCGATCAGATGCCCGGCACAATACAACTCGTGCCAGTCACGCAGGTTTGTCCAGCGCTTCTCCGGCTCAACGGCAGTGAAGTAGGTGTTGAGATACCCATCGGGCTGCTGGGCCGCGACAATAAGACTGATGACTTCTTCAACCTTCGCTTCCAGTTCCGCTCTGGGATGCGTACCCAGACTGTAGCTCGCCGCCTCAAGCCACTTGGCGACATCCGAGTCCCAGAAGATGTGCGGAGTTGGCTCCATGCCTGGTTTCCAATCGAGACGAAAACTCCCAATACGCCCCGTTTCCTGGCTGAGCCGGTGGATAAGCGGCAGCGTCTGTTCGCGGTTTGCCCGCAGATGCGGCGTCCAGAACGGATCGTCGATGGAAACCGCCATCCAGGAAACCGCTGCCCATGTTGGATCAGGCTGCTCCGGTGATGCCGGCAAAGGATAGCCGTGTTCCGATGAAGAAGATGCCATGCATAGAGCCTTTCCACTAGCCCGGTGCAATTCATCATCCAGGCGAGGAACATTATATTTGGGTGGCAGCGCCACGTCAATCCGTCTCTCCGGCAGACGTTCCAACATTTAGAGGAAAATGGGACACTGTAGGGGCGACCTTGATGGTCATAGGCATGAAGTGAAGAAAACCAGGCAAAAAGCGACTCCTGTGAGAAGATGGACTCCTTCTTTTTTTTCCGTTTTGGCAACCCTCCTGGAATTTGTTGGAGTCAATGCCACCAGGGTCGCCCCTACGATGGAATCGTTTCGTTGCCGGCTCTTTTGTTCATCTTCATTATCGGCCTTTGGCCGGAGCCGATCAATCGGCGGAGGCTGTCCGGGGGACAGAGACGGGCGCGATCAATCGGCTCCTACGTGATTCGTATTTAGGTTGCCATTTGCAATTTGGCTCCGCATTCGGGGCAGAAGCGAGCGCCGAAATCGATTTTGGAGGCGCATTGCGGGCAGTGGGCTTCTGGCAGGGGCAGTTTTGTGCCGCAGTCCTGGCAGAATTTGCCTGCTGGCCCCATGCGGCGGCAGGTGGGACACATCACCAGCGTACCTGCCGGTGTGTTTGTGAAGGCGGCGGAAGCCTGTCCCGCCCCCTGAAAGCCGGGCATTCCCTGCGGTGGCATATATCCCTGTTGCTGTGAGGGATAGCCCTGCGGCGGAGGTGTTGGCTGTGGTGGGCGAGCAGAGGGCGCGAGCATATCAGGATCAACGGCGGATGGAATGCCTGCTGTGTTGAATTGCGGCGCGGCGTAGTTGGCCTCGAGCTGTTTGCGCTGCGCGTCGATGTTCATCTCGTGCTGGAAGGACGCGCCATCGGCCTTCAGGTCTGGCGCGCAGCCGGTGCAGATGTTCAATTTGAGGTTGAAGCAGCGATTGCAGACGGTATGGTGACATTTGGGACACAGGTGAAATTCGTGCTGTATCTCTGCCCAGGATTTTTGTAGCGCGTCGGCCTGCTCGGCGTGCCAGCGCGAGCCATATATCTGCTCGCCTGCCTCGGCGGCGCGGCCCCAGAAGCCGCCAAGCAGGCCAACACCGATATCCATGACATTGGTAACGGTGCTGACCGATGAACGGATGGGTCGCGTGTCGACGGCCCAGTAGCACTGCTGGCAGACGAAGCGAAACGCGAAATAGCCCTGCGACTGGTTGCTGATATCCTGGTAAATGTTGGGAACGACGTAGCGCTGAGACATGCAAGCCCCTTTCTTGCCTTACTGGTCAGACTTTAGCTGTGATGATGGAGATGGCGGCGGTGCCGGGTCCCGTATGCGTCCCCAGTACGCCGCCCAGTTTGTAGGTAGCAATCTCGCCGGGATACGCGGCTTTCAAAGCCTGCCGCAGTTGCTGGCCAACTTCCTCGCTGGATTCGGCGATGACCACGCTTTCTAGTGGCCCCATTTCTTTTAGCAGTTGCGCAATGCGCTCGTATGCCTTGCTGCGCGTGCGGGGTCGCTCCAGCGGAATCACCTTGCCCTCTTTGAGTGAGATGATCGGCTTGAAGCTGAGCATGTTGCCGAGCAGTGCGCCCGCCGAGCCGATACGCCCACCGCGCCGGACGTATTCCAGCGTATCCAGCACCGCCAGGATGCGCGTGCGCGCCAGCCGGTCCAGCAGGTTCGCGCTGATCTCCTCCAGGCTGTGGCCTGCCTGCGCCTCTTCCGCCGCCTTCATAATTGGAACGCTCATGCCGACGCTGATGCTCTCCGAATCAACGACTTCGATTGGAACGTTTTTCATGTCCTCCGGCAGCATGCCCACCGCGGTACGCGCAGACTGGTAGGTACCACTGAGTTGCGAGGAGAGGTGAACAGAGAGGATGCCGGTCGCGCCCTCCTTGATGAGCCGTTCGTAGGCTTCCTCAAAGGCGGCTGGTGAGGGCTGTGAGGTAGTGGGCAGCTCTTTACTGGCTTGAAGCTTCCTATAGAAGCTGGCATTATCCAGTTCGACGCCATCCAGATAGGCTTCCTCGCCAAAAAAGACGGTTAGCGGCACGACCGTAATGTCCAGCTTCTCAGCCACCGCTGGTGGAATATCTGCTGTACTGTCGGTCACGATACGAACAGCCATAACGAACCTCCGGTTGACACACCCCTGTGTCCAATTTAGGGCATTATACTAGAAATGTTCTGAGAAGTCGAGGTTTTTGCGAAAATGCCGTAGGGGCGATGCCTTGTGCTCGCCCGCGTCCTTATAGGGCCAGCGTGGGCGTCCGTCTCTGGCCGTCTCCCCGTCTCTCGCCCCCAGCGAGCCTCCCCGGACAGCCTCCCGGACGGCCTCCAGGCATCGCCCCTACGACATTCCGGGTTTATTCCGCAGAGAGGATGTAGGCGTAGTAGGGCTGACCACCGTTTACAACCTCGATTTCGAGGTGTGAGTGCTGCTCTTTGATGCGCTGCGCCATCTCCTCGGCCTGCTGCACCGTCACGTCTTCGCCGTAGTAGAGGGTGACGATTTCGTAGCGGTCGATCTGCATACGCTGCAAGGTGTCGTGGATGACCTGCTGCATGTTCTGCCCGGCAATGGTGAGGTTGCCGTTGACGAGGCCGATGTAGTCGCCCTCGCGCACGCGCACGCCGCCGATCTGCACGCTGCGCACGGCGGTAGTGATCTCGGCGGTCTGGATCTGTTTTGATGCCCCGGTCATCGTCTCGCAGTTGGTGGGAAAATTGGCCTCGAAATTGAAGCTGACGAGGGCGGCAATGCCCTGCGGCATCGTCTCGGTGGGAACGATGTAAACTTCTTTCTCGGTCAGCGCGTTGACCTGACGGGCGCTGAGAATGACGTTGCTGTTGTTGGGCAGGAGAATCACCTGCGAAGCGGGAACCGTGTTCACAGCCTCCAACAATTCCTCGATGCTTGGATTCATCGTTTGGCCGCCGGGAATGAGCGCGCTCACGCCCAGACCCTTGAAGACCTGCTCGAAGCCCGCGCCGGAGACAACAGCAACCGTGGCGATCTGCTGTGCAACCGGCTGTGCAACTGGCTCATTGACGACCGGCTCGGTTGGGGAGGTCGCGGCCAAAGCGTGCTCGACCTCGCTCTCGGCGGCGTAGTTGAGGCTCTGCTCTTGCAGGTTCTCGATGTTGATATCCATCAAGCTGCCGAGGCTGACGCCGTAGTCGAGGATTTTGCCGGGCGAGGGCGTGTGCGTATGTACCTTGAGCATCCTGTCGTCCCCGGCAACGACGGTGGAGACGCCGCCCATGTCAATGATGGTCTGGCGAATGCCCTCAACATCCAGCTTTTCGCCGCGCAGCAGGAAGACCACCTCGTAGCCGTATTCCTCTTCGATGGTCACGCGCCCCTTCATCACGGTTGGCGAGGGTGCCGCCTGCGCCATGCTTGTTGTCTTTGGGGGAGCGGAAACGCTGCCAACGGGCGCGGGAAGTTCCGCGACACTGCCTGCTTCGCCGCGAATGTAGCGCCAGATGCCCTCCAAAATAGTGCAGAAGCCCTGGCCGCCAGAATCGACGACGCCCGCCTGCTTGAGGATGGGCAGCATATCGGGCGTCATCGCCACGGCCTGCCGCGCAGCTATGACCACCTCCTGCATCAGGCCAACGAGGTCGTCGCCGGCTTCGGCGCTGGCTCTGGCCGCTTCCGCGCTTTCGCGCACGACGGTGAGGATGGTGCCTTCCACCGGTTTGATCACGGCGCGGTAGGCCAGGCGCTGGGCCTCTTGCAGCGCGTTGGCGAGATCGGTCGCGGTGAAGGTGGCTTTCTTATCCAAACCCTGCGCCAGCCCGCGCAGGGTTTGCGAGAGGATGACGCCGGAATTGCCTCGTGCTCCCAACAGCGCCCCGTGAGCCAGTTTGGCCGCGATCACGCCAGCCGAGGTCTCGTTGCTATTGGCGATGTCGCGAATGGCCGCTTGCATGGTCTTGGACATATTGGAGCCGGTATCGCCATCGGGTACGGGAAAGACATTGAGGGCGTTGATGGCCTCGCGATGTTCTTCCAACCAGGCCGCACCCGCCAGCATCGCTTTCTTGAGGTCTTGCCCGTCAAAAACGCTGATGCGCCGGGGTCGCTGCAGTCGTACCGGATGGGATGATTGTTCCTGCATTGTGGTTCGCCACCTTACCTTCTGTTGCTGTTGTTGATCTCGCTGCGCTGCTTATGGCTTGCTGAATTGCAGCGACGGATCGTGAATAAGTCCCTGGATATTGACGTTGACCTGCGCAACGGGAACGCCGAGCATCTTCTCGATAGAAAATTTTACGCCACTCATAATATTATGCGCGATTTCCGACATGCGCAAACCGTACTCAAGTACGACGTACACTTCGACAACGATCTGATCGTTGACAACCCGTACCTGCACGCCCTGGTTGTTCTGCTCGGCTGGCAGGAGCACAGCCTGCCCGTTGTGCAAGCGTGACGAGGCGAGGCCCACCACGCCATAGCATTCGATCACGGCCTGCGTGGCGATAGTATGAATAGCATTGGGCAGGACTTCGATCTTACCGAGGGGGCGTTCCCCATGTTCCGGTTGTATTGCAGATGTTTTTGGCATATGCATTGACTTCTCTCTTGCCAAACATGCCCCGGCGTGGTATACTCGCATGGCACGCCCAGGTTTTTCTTGTGTCCTATGGTAATGGCTTCTCAAAAGAAGATAAAAAACATGGATGCAGTATAGCAGAGAGACTGCCAGTTAGCAAGAACAACCATGTTGATGGGTATCTGTGGGGCTAATCCGTTTGAAAAGTGAAAGAGGAAGTATATATGTCAGGTCGTTGTGATATCTGTGGACGCAAGCCAATGCATGGCAACAATGTCAGCCACTCGCAGCGCCGCACGCGCCGCCGTTTCGTTCTCAATGTACAGCATCGTCGTATTGAGATCAATGGCGTCAAGCGCCCGGTAAACATCTGCACCAGCTGTATGCGCACCATGAGCAAACTGCCGAAGGTGCGCGCTTAAGCGTCTCATAAACAATAAAAAGCACCACATATGAAAAGAGCGCCGGACGCTCTTTTCATATGTGGTGCTTTTTATTGTTTGGGTCGAGTGCGCTCAAAGCGCGTGCGCAGTTGGCCGCAAGCGGCGGCGATATCGTCTCCGCGCTCGGCGCGCACACTGTTGCTGACGCCGTGCTCAAAGAGGATGTCGCGGAAAGCGCGAATGGCCTCCGGGCCGGGCGTTTTGTAGCTGGCCGAGGTCGCGTTGACGGGAATGCAATTCACATGGGCAAATTGTTTCAAAGGTGCCAGCAGCTCTCCCAGCTTGTGCGCGTATTCCGGCGTGTCGTTGACTCCCGCCAGCAGCACGTATTCAAACGTCACCTGTCGTCCCGTTGCCGCGATGTAGTCCTGCACGGCTGCCATCAGTTCCGGCAGAGGATACTTGCGATTAATGGGCATGGTCTGGCCGCGCAACTCGTCGGTGGGGGCGTGCAGGGAGATCGCCAGGTTGACCTGCAGCGGCTCCTGACTCAGCTTGCGAATGGCAGGCACCAGCCCGACCGTTGAGACGGTCATGTGCCGTGCGCCGAGGTTGAAGCCATCGGGATTGTTCAGGATGCGCAGCGCCTGCAAGACGTTCTCGTAGTTGTGCAGCGGCTCTCCCATGCCCATCAGGACGATGTTCGTCAGATGGTCAATGGGAGCGCTGCCGGGCAGTCCAGCAGCGCTCCACGGCGCGGCGCGCAATTCTCGCGCAAAGTAGAGCACCTGGGCCACGATTTCACCCGCGCTCAGGTGGCGATCAAAGCCCATCTGCCCTGTCGCGCAGAAGGTGCAGCCGAAGGCACAGCCCGCCTGCGAGGAGACGCAGACGGTGGCACGGGCGCTGCTCTCGCCCAGTGGTGGATAGAGCATCAAGACCGA
>DASTKE010000541.1:0-4721 GCA_035716105.1 Ktedonobacteraceae bacterium
CAATGTCTGACTAAGTGAGTTGTTGTTTCTAAGGGAGGGTTTAATGCTAATAAACGACATGCGTCCCGATAAAAAGCTGCTGAGCCAACACCCACAAGAAACATGCGTTCATAGATATGTCTCTCTTGCTCATCCTTGAACTGAAACTCCGGTTCATCCTGCTCCATACTTCTACATCTCCAAAGTATTCACTTACTTAATCTGCTTGTACGCTCATAAAAAGCTATCGCCTTGAGCATATGGTTAAAGAAAGCATTGCTACATAATTGCTGTACAACTGCTGTACAGACACACATGTGCCAAAAACAGAAACGTCTCAAGTGGCTTCTTTCCTTGCTTGAGACGTTCATGAATGGATGAATGGTAGCGCATACGGGAGTCGAACCCGTGATCTCCGCCTTGAGAGGGCGGCGTCCTGGACCACTAGACGAATGCGCCTTGCTGTTGTCTACGCGCTCTATGATAACCCGTGGCTGGACTTTTGTCAAGAGCTTTGAGCGGCATTTCCAGAGTGAGGCAGGGAGCAGGCGTCTCGCCTGCTCTCCCTGCCTCATTCTGGAAAATCAGGGTTTTCGCAGGTCGATGGAGACGAGTTGGCCTTTGTGGAAGAATTTGAAGGCGATGCGCGTCCAATCGTCGGGCCAATCGGGTCTGGTGGTGTAGCCTTCTTCGGTCAGTTTCAGACCGGCGAAGCCGAAGACCACCGCCTGCCAGACAGCACCACAGGAAGCCAGGTGGATGCCTTCTCCGGCGTTAAGGCGCAGATTCTCTAGATCGACCAGAGCGCCGGTCAGGAACATATGGTAGGCCATGTCCGTCATGCCCAGTTCCGTCGCCAGAATCGTATGCAGTGCGGGTGTTAGTGACGAGCCGTAGAGATGGTCAGTGATGGGATAGTAGTAATCCCAGTTGACGCGCTTGACCTTTTCGGAAAACTGGTCGCGCTGGACGATAACCAGCATCAGCACGTCGGCCTGCTTGACGATCTGGTACTTCTGCACTGGCCCCACACCAAACAGCCCCTGGTAGGAGTCCCGGCGACCCTGGTACTTTTCCTGGTCGAGGCGTTCGAGCTTGAAGAAGCCGTCAAATTGCTCGATCAGCCCCGTCTGCTTATCTTCTGGAATGCGTATCTTCGCCGCCACGTCGCGCCAGCGATCCAACTTCTCAGGCGTCAGGGCAAGTTGCTGAACCAGTTCCTCAGTTTTGCGGAGATCTGTGCTTTCGAGCCAGTGGAGCACATCAAGGGCGGTTTCGATGTTCCACTTCGCCATGTAGTTGGTGAAGGCGTTGTTATTGACGTGTTCGTGCCATTCATCGGGACCGATGACGTTGTTGATCTCGTAGTCCTCGTGTCCGGGATGGTACTCGGCCCGGCTGACCCAGAACTGCGCGGTACTCAGAATCAACTCGGCACCATACTTGATCATGAATTCGTTATCGGCGGTGACGCGCCAGTATTGCCAGGTGGCAAAGGCGATGCTGGCACTGATATGCAGTTCGAGCAAGCCGTTGAGCACGGGGATGATCTCTCCCGTTTCCGGGTGTACAATGGCCCCAGGGGTGGTCTCTTCACCGCTCAGCGTGCTTTCCCAGGGGAATTGCGCGCCCTCATAACCATTGTGAGCCGCTTTTGCCCGTGCCGCGGACAGCAGGCGATAGCGGTAGAGCAACAGGTCGCGAGCAATCTTCGGGTGGACATAGGTGAAGAAGGGTAGGATGAAGATTTCGGTATCATGGAACACATGGCCGCGATAGCCGAAGCCCGTCAAGCCCTTTGCCGCCATACTATAGCGGCTATCGTGCGTCGAGGAGTTGATGCGCAACTGGTAGATGCTATAGCGGGTGGCTATCTGCGATTTGTCATCCCCTTCGATCACGATATCGGATACATCCCAGAAACGCTCCCAGACCTCTTTGCTCGCGGCCAGCAGGGTTTCGTAGGGGTAAACCTGTGTGTAAGCTATTCGTTGTGTTCCGGCTCCGATGGAGAGCGCGTAGTGAATATCCGGTTCCGTGCCGGAGTGGCTCTTATCGAGGATGTCCCGCAGGCTTTGAAGCGCTGCCGTTTGTGGATCATCCAGGTCACGCGAGGTATACATCACAACGACTTTTTCTGTCGCGATACTCTGGCCCTTGCCCAGCTTTCCATAGAGACGAATGCTAGGTGCGAAATCTGAGTCCAGCACCTCTTTATGAAAGTCCGGCGCTGTCGTAGTGAAGCTCATGGCTTGCACAAGCTGGACATGTGAGCGGCGCGTCTGTGTATGCAGCCAGACCAGTTCACCCTCGTGTCCCTGATCGACGGTCTCGAAGTGCATTAAGTCGTAGTTGCCCACTGCTGTGTTGAGAGAAGCCCAGAGCGTCACATCGACCTCTCCATTGGCCTCGTCGCTCGCGGCGGGATTATCTTCCACGGTGACACTAAAGTGGATCGCGCCAACGTGCTCGTCGGCCAGACTGGCAAAGCGCTCACTTGCGATCTTGATGCGTATGCCGGATGGACTTTCCCAGCGTACCATGCGGCTGACCACGCCTGTTTGCATGTCTAATGTGCGCTGGAATTCCAGAATTTTGCCGCGATTCAGTCGGAAGCGTTCTCCATTCACAAACACATGGATCGGCAACCAATCGGGAGCATTGGCCAACTCCTCTATCACGATAGGGACTTTATCAAAGACGCCATAGAGCAGCGTCGCAGGTGCAGCTCCGGGATAGCCTTCATCAAACGTTCCTCGCGTTCCAAAGTACCCATTGCCAATGGTGTAGACAGTTTCTTTAGCGTGCAGTTCTTTTGGATCAAAAGCATTTTCAGTGACTTGCCAGAGATTCACGGGTGGGTTGCCCTTTCTTCAAGAATTGATGGAGAGGAGAGCGGCTCATTTCCTGCTGTGAAAAACTCTCCTTAAGGACTAGTTTATCAGATCATTCAAGGTTTTATAGTCGAGATTGGGCAATACCTTGTCTGCGATGCCCTGGAAGCGTTCCGCCGGGCCGATACCTATTGCCTGCATTCCCCCTTTTTTAGCTGCCTCGACTCCCGCTTCGGCGTCTTCCAGTACGATGCACTCCGGCGTGGGCGTATTCACCATGCCAGCAGCGAAAACGAAAATGTCCGGAGCGGGCTTGCTGTTTACGATATCGTACCCATCGGCAACGGCATCGAGGTAGCTCATGATGTCCAGGCGTTCAATGACGATGCGAGCGTTTTTGCTGCCAGAGGCAATGGCGGTCTTGATGCCCGCGTCCCGAATGCTCTGCAACAATTGTTTGCCGCCCGGAACGAGGTCCTGCGGCGACATGTTCTTGATAAGCTCGTTATAGTAGCGATTTTTGCGATCCATCATTTCTTCGATCTGCGCCTCGGTATAGTTGTGATCGCGAATAATGTACATCAGCGACTCGCGGCGGCTCACACCGCGCAGATGCTCATCATTTTCCTGATGAGTAAACGGAATGCCGAGATCATCGGCCAGGTGCTTCCAGGCCTGGTAATGATATTCCGATGTATCGGTAAGGACGCCATCAAGATCGAAAATAATGGCCTTTGGCTTTTGCATTGTAATTGCTCCCTGTCAATCCAGCTTCGAACGTTCAATAAAAAAACGGCAGCGGGCATTCAAATTTGGTCTCTAACAAACTTTACTGGCCCTATATAGTAGACGACTCAGATTTACAGAAAGTAGCACGAGGGGGTAGAAAGGCTAGTGAAAATCCCTCACCAGGTTGTCTCGCGCTTTACCGCCGGGCCTGCGAACAACGAAGCAGTAATGGCGATAATACTGAAAAAGAGCATGGCTCCAAAGGCGGGGGAAAAGCTATTCGTCTGTCCAAACAAGAAGCCGATGATGGGTGGGCCAAGAATAACCGCCGGACACGAGATGATGCTGACCAATCCTTGAGCGACGCCTTTGCCCACGCGGCGCAGGTGCGCCGCCTCGTTGAAGACAGAGGTATAGGGCATAGTTGCGCCAACGGCGATCAATGCCAGCCCGACGATGGCGAAGATGGGGAGCCGCCAGGGCAGCGCCAGCAAGATGAGGCCGAGGCCATCCATAATGGTTCCCATACGCAGCAAGGGAATAGCCCCAAGCAGCTTGCGGCCAAGCAGGAAGCCGCCCAGTGGACGAAAGAGCACGCCCGTTAAGAGCGGCAAGGAGCCGAGTGTGGCCGCCAGTGCCAGGGGCAAGCCGTACTGGTGCGCCAGATAGACGGCGATCCAGGCGGCGATGGCATTGCCGACGCCAAAGGTTCCCATGTGCGAGAGGCCAAGCGTCCAGACAGAGGGTGAACGAACGCCAGCCCGTACATCTCCGCGCTCTTCGCCATGCGTCTCCTGTCCATCGTTCACAAACAACCAGACGATCAGCGCGAGCCCACCCAGACTGCCCCATACGAGAAAGGCTCCGCGCCAGCCGAAATGTGCCAGCAACAGCGGTGTCACCAGCAGACCGCAGCCCGAACCAATTTGAATGGAGCCGCCATACAATCCCTGTCCCAGCGCCGTGTACTTGCCCAGGCTCGCGGCAATGCTCGCTCCCGCCACGAATGCCCCACCCGTGCCAAAGCCGATAATGGCACGACAGGCGAGTATCCACAGCAGGTTGGGAAACACCGGCAGCAGCACGCCGCCCACCACAAGCAGCAACGACGAGCAGATCAGCACGGGTCGTGCGCCATAACGGTCGATCAGAATGCCAGCGGGAATGTACATAACCGCC
>DASTKE010000542.1:0-4831 GCA_035716105.1 Ktedonobacteraceae bacterium
CAGCGCTGTGACCAGGAATTCCATCAGCAATGCGACGATTGCCAGGATCACCATGGCCGCGAAGACGCCATTGGCGTTGAAAGTACCCATCGCCGTCTGGATCAGCAAACCGATGCCCTGGATCGAACCCAGGAACTCACCAACCACTGCGCCCACCAGCGCAAAGCTGAAGCTGGTGTGCAGGCTAGCAATGATCCATGTAAGCGCGGACGGCAGAATCACCTGCATCGTCAGTTGTTGCTGGCTCGCTCCCAGGATACGTGCGTTCGCCAGCAAGTTGCGGTCAACCTCGCGCACACCCTCGAAAGCATTGAAGAACACGATGAAGAAGACCATTACCACCGAAAGCGCCACCTTGGATTGGATGCCCAGACCCAGCCCGATGATGAACAATGGACCAAGCACGACACGCGGAATCGCGTTAAACGCCTTGATGTAAGGGCCCAGGACATCGGCCAGGAAGCGATTGCGACCCAGGAGTATGCCAAAGAAGATGCCGAGTACGACACCGATTGCGAAACCAATGATGGTCTCTTCTAAGGTAACAGCGATTTGCTGCCAGAGCGGACCTTGCGCCGTCCCCTTCGTCACCCAG
This sequence comes from Ktedonobacteraceae bacterium, assembly GCA_035716105.1. Lineage (GTDB taxonomy): Bacteria > Chloroflexota > Ktedonobacteria > Ktedonobacterales > Ktedonobacteraceae > CADDYT01. The sequence continues at coordinate 596 of DASTKE010000542.1, forward strand.
GTGACGAGTTGCGCCCAGATACCGGAGGGCTTTCCCCAGAAGAAGGAATCGATCACGCCGGTACGCGCACCGAGTTCCCATCCACCGATGATGACAAAGAAAAACAGCACGCGCAGGACGTTGATCACAATACGCCGACGGCGGATGTTGGATTTGTTAAATTGCTCTCCTCTGTCTACAGGAGCGGTAATTGGCTCATTGACCACATTGCTTACCTGGTTCATCGTTAATTACCCCCTTGCAGCTTAGATCGTTCATAGCTAATCATCACCTCGCTGCGCAGGTCTTCCCAGATTTCTTGATAAAGCTGGACGAAGCGCGGCTCGAAGCGGATCTCCGCCACGTTACGCGGGCGCGGCAGGTCAATAGTATAAATTCCCTTGACGGTGGCCGGGCCTGCTGTCAGGACGCACACGCGATCGGCCAGGGAGATAGCCTCCTCCAGATCGTGGGTCACGAAGACAACGGAGGCTCCGAGGGAAGACCACAGGTTGAGTAATTCGTCTTCCATCAGCGTGCGCGTCTGCACGTCGAGGGCGCTGAACGGCTCGTCCATCAACAGGATTTGCGGCTCGTTGATGAAGGTCTGGGCCAATGCCACGCGCTTGCGCATGCCACCGGAGAGTTGGTGCGGGTAGCGGTCCTCGAAGCCGGCCAACCCCACACGAGTGATCCACTCGCGAGCGCGGCTGAGCGCCTCTGCTTTGGGCTGGCCGCGAAAGAGCGGACCCGTGGCAACATTGCTGAGCACGTTTTTCCAGGGGAAGACTGCATCTGACTGGAAGACGTAGCCGATACGCGGGTCGATGCCCTGCACAGGTTCGCCCATCACATCTACCTCACCGGCGCTCGCTCGTTCCAGGCCGGAGATAAGTCCCAGCGTAGTCGATTTGCCGCAGCCGGTCGGGCCGACCACCGCGCAAAACTCGCCCGGCGCGACGCTGAGAGTGAGATCGCGCAGCGCGGTATATGCCTTGCCCCCAGGCGTCATGAACCGCTTGGTGACGTTCCGCAGTTCGATGGCAGCCGCAGCCGAACCCGGCACGTTGTGTGTATTATTTTTTAAAGCATCTGTAGGACGATTAGTAGTCACCGTACTCCTTTCCTTTCTCGCCTTCCTCCTGGCATTCCTTCTCACACCCGTAGCAACAGTCTCTGTAGAGAGTGTAGCCAATTTGTCATAAACGGCGCATAAACGTCCCCGCCTCCGGCATAAACAAAGCGTAAATATTTGAATCGTTTCGGTAGGAAAGGTACAATTGCTGAAGAAAGAAGCAATATATACGCGCTCCAACGGAGGAAGCGCAAGCAAAGGGAGTAAACGATGACTATAGATGCATCTCTTCAAGCTCTGCTGGCCGAACTGGCAGAGGCAGGGCAACTCAACGACGCGCAGGAGCAGGAACGCAGCAAGAAGATGCTGAATCTGGAGCCGGAGACAGCCCGATTGTTGAGCATGCTGGTGCGCAGCAGTCGGCGCACGAGCTTGCTGGAAATCGGCACCTCGAATGGTTATAGCACGCTGTGGCTGGCCTGGGCCATGCAGGCAGTTGGAGGTCGCCTCATTAGCATCGACCGCGACGAACACAAGCAAGCGCTGGCCGGGCAGAATCTGCTCCGGGCGGGTCTGCGCGGCGCAGTCGAACTGATCTGCGGTGACGCAACACAAATCGTTGCCACACTGACCGGCCCGTTCGACTGCGTCTTTTTCGATGCTGACCGCTTCAGCGCGCCCGTCCAGTTGCAGGTGCTGCTGCCGAAGCTCACGGCAGACGTGCTGCTATTGGCCGACAATGCCCTCTCGCACCCACAGGAGATAGCCGGGTATCTCTCAGCAGTCCAGGCGTTAGAGGGCTTCGACCACCTCATCATCCCCATCGGCAAGGGGCTGAGCGTCGCCTACCGGCAAAGCCACTAGACCAGACGAACGGGTAGACTTCGCAGGCCACCCGCGAGGGGATGAAGTGAAACCCCAGCAGGCCACCCGCAAGGGGACGAAGTGAAACCCCAGCAGGCCACCCGCAAGGGGATGAAGTGAAACCCCAGCAGGCCACCCGCAAGGGGATGGCCCTACTATACCTCGCCAGCCGAGCGGCTTGCAGCGCCGCATAATATAGTAGGGCCATCCCCTTGCGGGTGGCCTGGTGTGACTCTCTACCCTTACGCCAACGCTTATGAGACAAGCCCTGCTACACCTGAAATGTCACGGGCAGCGACCTGATGACAAAGACGATGCCGCTGTGAACCATCGTCGAGTCGCTTTCTACTCGCTGGATGTTTTTGAGCTGTTCCAGCATCATCGGCAAAGCAATCCTGGCCTCCAGACGCGCCAGTGGAGCGCCCACGCAGTAGTGAACACCATGCCCGAAGCCCAGATGGCGATTGGGTTCGCGAGTAATGTCAAAGGTACTGGGATTGGGGAATTGAGCGGCGTCACGATTGGCCGAGGCCGTCCAGGCGAAGACGACGCGATTTGCTGGTATGGTCTGCCCGGCCAGTTCGACATCGGCCCTGGTCTGACGAAAAAGAAACCAGACCGGGGGCAGGTAGCGCAGCACCTCTTCCACCGCCGTAGGCATCAAGGCCGGTTCGCGAATCAGTCGCTGCATCGAGTCGGGATGGTCGGTGAAGCAGACAAGGGCGTTGGCGATGAGATTTTTCGTGGTCTCCTGTCCAGCGGCTAGCAGCAGGGTACAGAAATTGACCAGTTCGCGCTCGCTCAGCCGCTCACCATCCACCTCGGCCACGCTCAACCCACTGATCAAATCCTCTTTTGGCGCACGGCGTCGCTCGGCCAGCAGGCGCGAGAAGTAGTTCCACATCTCCTCCTGCATTGTGCGTCCATTCCCCTGTTGAGTCGCACCGGGGTTGGAGGTGTCGATACGCGCCCAGCGCCGGAAGATATCCCAATCCTCAGATGGCACACCTAGCAGTTCGGCGATGACTTTGGCAGGCAGGGGAAAGGCGATGTCAGAGACAACATCCATCCTGCCCTGCTGCTTCACCTGATCCAGCAATTCCTGCGTAATCTGCGTGATGCGGTCCGACAGCCGGGCAACGGCACGCGACGTAAACGCCTTGTTGACGAGGTTACGCAATTTGCGATGGTCGGGCGGGTCTTTCGCAACCAATGTTTCGCCAAGAAACGAGCCATTGATGCCAAACGCCTGCGATGAGAAACGTCCATAGTCATTCAACACCGTCACCACATCATCATAACGGAAGATATGCCAGACCCGCATCCCCTCGTCATGGCTAACCGGTTGCTCTCTACGCATCTGCTCAAACCACTCATAGATGCGCGGCACCTCCGCAAGTGGATAGGAACTAAAGAGAAACGATCTCCGGGAAAACGAGCCCGCCTGTTGCTGCATATGCAAAACCTTTCCTGATAGTTCACATGTACCTGTCACTGTCCATTACGATTCTTCACACATAAAGTTTGAAGCGCTGGATGGAAGTAGAGGGGAAAGCGCGAAGAGATCAAGATATCCTGATCTCTTCGCGCTTTCCCCTCTACTTCCATCCAGCGTTCCTGATTCATCCCTCCGTTAGATGAGATCGGCTCTGGCCTGCAAAGCCGATCAATCGGCGGTGCGCTCGATCAATCGGTGCCTACGTCCGTTCCGTATCCGCGTTATTTTGTCAAACTGTTTAAACTTACAGCCAGCTATACGGGTACGTCTCGTCGTCGATGGGTTGGGCGGCGGCGGTGTATTTCAGGGGGTAGAAGGTGTCGACCATGACGGCCAGTTCCTCGGTGCGCTCGGCTCCCAGGCTTTTCTCGACTGCGCCGGGCTGCGGGCCGTGCGGGATGCCTCGCGGGTGCAGCGTGATCGAGGAACGCTCGATACCCTTGCGACTGCCGAAGTTGCCGTTGACATAGTAAATCATCTCGTCGCTGTCGATGTTGCTGTGGTTGTAGGGGACAGAGATCGACAGCGGGTGATAATCCAGTTTGCGCGGAACGAACGAGCAGACTACGAAATTGGGTCCCTGGAAGGTCTGATGCACGGGAGGCGGCTGGTGAACGCGCCCGGTGATCGGCTCGAAATCGGCGATATTGAAGATCCAGGGATATTCGTGACCATCCCAACCCACGACATTGAGGGGGTGGTGATCGTACCAGTAGCTGGTGATACGATTGCCCACTTTGAGCCGCACCTCGAATTCGCCCTGCTCGGTGTGCGTGACCAGTTCTTCGGGGCGGCGAATGTCGCGGTCGCAGTAGGGCGA
>DASTKE010000543.1:0-3488 GCA_035716105.1 Ktedonobacteraceae bacterium
GGCGAGCACAAGGCATCGCCCCTACGACTTCCCCTCAAGGGCGCAGATACACTCCCTATAAACAGACCGGCCTATACACCGGGCTGCGGATAGCAATTTGCTTTGGTGGCTCTGGAAGTAGGAGCAGGCTTCAGTGTGAAGCTGGTATCAACGCTCATCAGGCCGTCGAAGTGCAGGCCGGAGGTCTTGAGGGCGGCGCAATCGCCCGGCGTGGGCAGGACGGTCAGGTCCAGTTCCGGGAAGGTGCCGGCCTGGCGCTGCACGAGCAGGGAATAGGGAGCATGGCCCATTGGCGGCACGTACCAGGAAAGAGTGACGGTCAAACCGCAGTTTTTGGGGACGACCACCAGTCCACCAAACATGGCGCGGCCCGGCTCGTCGCTCTGCATATTCGTCGGTGGGCCGATGGTATCCAGCGGGTGCCAGTGGCCGCCATCGGGATCGCTAATCGAGGGCGCAGCCGCTCCCGGCTGGTAGAGACCCGCGGGGCAGAGCAATTGACCTCCAGAGTAGACGCCATTGAGCGGGCAAGCGACATACGCGCCTCCGCAGAGCGGCACGCCCGTATCAAAACCATCGCCGCTGAGGAACTTGCTCCCTGGTGGCACGTAGACGCGCACGTAATCGCGGTAGGTATCGTAGCCGTAGACGGGGCCAATCTGTGTGTAGACGAGACGTAACTGCATGACATGCGTCGCGCCGCCATTCGCGTCGAGCGTCACGGTATCGTGCATGATGGTGCGCACGTACTGCGAGGCTTTACTGGCGCTGATATTGGCCTGCACAACATACAATCCATCGTGAGTCGTCGAGCGGTCTACCTGCGCGGCATCGCCGTATTGCGTCAGCAACGCTTCGACCTGGGGATTGGAGACGTAGATTTCCAGATCCTTCGTCTTCAGATCGTTCAGCACCTGGCGACCGATAGCGATCAGTTCGTCCGGCGGCGAGTGGCGTACTTTATCGATGAGCAGTTTTGCCAGCAGGGAGGTGAAGCGCTTGCGATCAGAGGTCGAGGTGTCGCCGGGTTGTATGTGAATCTGCTTGTAGATGCCCGCGTTATCCTGCTGGTAGTAGTGCAGGCGTTCCTCAAGGTTCTGCGCGGTGATCACATCGTTGTAGGCGGGAACCTGGATCGGCCCCACGACCTGCAAGATATGCTCAATCAGGAAGGGCGTGAAGAGAATAACGCCGTCGACCTGGTGTCCAACCTCTAATTTGTAGCGGTCAATGGCGATCTGCGCGGAGGTGGGGAAATCGGCGGAGAGGTTCGAGTCACGCAGCCCCCAGTTGGCGTAGGGCCACCAGGAGCGATACTGCGGCGGAGCCTGCTGCCCGATAGTTTTACTCGTATCAACATACTCCACCAGGGAGATATCGCGCAGTGAGAACGGAGCCACGCGACCAGCGTTGATCTGCAGTTCGCCGTACTGACCTGTAAAGCCTCCGGTGGGACGCAGCTCCGCCCGGTCCATCGTCTGCACGAGGAAGGTGCGCGGCTGATCTACGCCTAGTATCCAGCCAGCCGCGCCAAGCAGGTTGCGCACCTGCACCAGGTCAGTCTCGGCCTGCGGCAGCGCCTGAATCAACTGAGCAAACTCGTCGCGGTCTTTCGCACTGATGGGCAGCGCGTTAAGCGAGAGCAGGCGAGACTGAGCCTGAATATCATTCACACCGGGCAATAGAGCATCAATAGTGGAACCGATCAGGTTGAGCATGGCGGGCGTGACCAGCGGTTTCGTCGATGGGGTCAGCAGCGAGCCGCGAAAGGTGGGAGCCAGCGCCAGCGCAGTCGAGATCAACTTCTGCCCGATGCTGGTCACATCAAGTCCGATTTGACTGGCGGCACGCGCACTGGTGATCTGTGGCCCGTACTGCGGGGCATACTGCGTTACAGCATTAATGATACCGGCGTGGTTGAGCGTGTATTGCACCTGCTGGAAATTCTGGTGAGCAGCAGCCAGTTCCTTCTGCGCCTGCCGCAACTTCGCGGCATCAAGCAGGCCGCTGGGATGCGTCTTGACCCCGGTAAAGATCGTTTTGATGTTGAGCAAATGCTCGACGCCCCCATACGCCTGCGTCCGCAGCGAGCTATAGGTGCTATAGGCATTCCAGCCCAGGAAAACCGCCAGCACAGTAGAGGGCAATAAAGCAAAGACAATGATAGCCAGCAAGATGATAGATACTATTCTTTGACGCCCCCAGTGCAAACGGCGTGGTTTCACCGCTGTCTCTACCGGTGGCGCTGTCTCTGGTATTGTTGCTATAGGTGTTGTCTCAGCCTCTGCCGGTGGCGTCTCTAGCGGTACTGCCTCTATCACCGCTGTCTCTTCCGACACCGCCTCGAAATCAGGCGTAGCGCCATCAAGTGAGCCAGGAGCTTCGAGCGCGTCTGGCAATCCAGGTGAGCCGGGCGAGCCAGGTAATCCGGGATCAGCTAATACATCAGACATAGATTCCCTCAGCCGAGCATAAAAAGAACATAACATACCCCATGAAACGAAAAGATAACAGCCCCATTGTTATAACGCGCAGACAGGTACTCTCGTTTCCCCAGAACGAGAAAAATGCTTCCTTGTTTATTCTAACGCATAATGCCAAATAGTGTTGCAGGATGACCCATCCTGAAGGAAGTGTACTGCTATGCGCTCTCACAACCGTATTAAAAGTGGTAATATTTTCCGTAAAACACACATGCGAAAGGGGTACAACATGGCACAACTGGTATGGAAGGTTGACGAGGGAAGCAAGGTCGATCTGAAGGATTACGATCCGGGCTACACCAATGGATATAGCGATCACGCTTCGGCACAGGATGATGCGAAAGCGTTGAGCGATGAACTCACCGAGCTACAGGAGTTGTTGGCGGCAGCGGTACACAATAGCCTGCTCATCATCTTGCAGGGCATGGATACCAGCGGCAAAGATGGCACGATACGCCGCGTCTTCTCAGCCGTCAACCCTCAGGGCTGTGAGGTATACTCGTTTAAGGAACCGACGCCGGAAGAACTGGCCCACGATTTTCTCTGGCGCGTACATAAAGTGACGCCGCCGCTGGGCGTGATGGGCATTTTCAATCGCTCGCAATACGAGGATGTGCTGATCGTGCGCGTGCATAACCTGGTACCCGAAGCGGTGTGGAGCAAACGGTACAAGGAGATCAATCACTTCGAGTCGCTGCTGGCCAACAGTGGGACAATCATCCTCAAATTCTTCCTGCATATCAGCAAGGATGAGCAAAAAGAGCGCCTGCTGGCTCGCGAACAGGATATTGATAAAGCCTGGAAGCTCTCGGCCAGCGATTGGTCGGAGCGGAAATACTGGGATGATTACCAGCAAGCCTATGAAGACGTGCTCTCGAAGTGCAGCACCGGCGAGGCTCCCTGGTACATTGTACCCGCCAACCATAAGTGGTACCGCAACCTCGCTGTCGCGCACACCATTGTCCACACCATGCGCCAGTACCAGGATGATTGGAAAACGGAGTT
>DASTKE010000544.1:0-3816 GCA_035716105.1 Ktedonobacteraceae bacterium
TCGAGGAGGAGGGTGTCGCGGAGGATGCGGGCGATGATGGGGGTGGGACGCAGGCGCAGGCGGCGGGCGAGGTCTTCGAGGGGGATGGAGAGATGGGCGGCGTCGAGGGCGAGCAGCATGGTGGGCAGCGTCTCGCCGGGCAGGGAGCCGCCGCCGATGGTGGATTCGCCGCGCTGCAGGCGAGCCGGAATGCTGTGGGCCTGTAAGCGCGTGGCCCAGGTGGAGGCGCGATTGGCGAGCTTCTCGGTCTGGGCGGAAATCATGCGCCAGATGGGGATGTGCGTCTGCGCCTCGGAGCGCTGGTAGTGACGCAGGGTGGCTTCGAGTGCGGCCAGCGTCATTTTGTCGATGCGCACGGCTCGCATCAGGGGATGTCTGGCGATACGAGCCAGCACCTCTTGTTTGCCGGCGAGAATGCCTGCCTGCGGTCCACCGAGCAGCTTGTCGCCGGAGAAGCAGACGACATCGGCTCCGGCTGCTATGCTCTCCTGGGGCATTGGCTCGTGCGCGAGGCCGTAGCGCTCGCTTGCCAGCAGGCAGCCACTGCCGAGATCGTCCAGCACGAGCAGGTTGTGCGCGTGGGCCAGGGCGGTCAGGGCGTCGAGCAGCGTGGACTCGGTGAAGCCGGTGATGACGAAGTTGCTGGGGTGGACGCGCAGCAGCAGCGCGGTGCGTTCGTTCAACGCGGCCTCGTAGTCTCCTATGCGCGTGCGGTTGGTGGTGCCAACCTCGACAAGCTGGCAGCCGCTCTGGCGCATCACGTCGGGGACGCGGAAGCCGCCGCCAATCTCCACCAGTTGCCCGCGCGAGATGACAACCTCGCGTCCCAGCGCCAGCGTGCTGAGCGCCAGCAGCAGCGCCGCCGCGTTGTTGTTCGTCACCAGCGCGGCCTCGGCCCCCGTCAGTTCGCGCAGCAGCGCTGTGACGTGGCCGTGACGCGAGCCGCGCTCTCCAGCCTCTAGCTCGTATTCCAGGTTGGAGTAGCCGCCTGCCACGCGCTGCACGGCCTGCAGCGCTTCCCGACTGAGGGGCGCACGGCCCAGATTGGTGTTGATGATGACGCCCGTGGCGTTAATGACGGGTCGCAGGTGTGGCTGCTGCTCGCGCTGCAAGCTCTGCTCCGCTCGCGCCAGCAGCGCTTCAGCGGGGGGACAGGCAGCGCCTTTGAGAATCTCTGCACGAGCCTCTGCTATGCTGGCGCGAATGGCTTGCAGTGCCAGTGGGCGCGTATATTGCTCGATGAGGTGCTTGCCAGGTGACGATTGTAGCAGCTCTTCGACCGCGGGCAGGAGCCGGAGTTGATTCTGTTTGACCGTCATGCGGCACCTCCCACGCTCCAATCCTAATGCAACGAGTAATACATGGTGATGGCGAGACTGTTGGCAATCTTCGACAGCACCGTCCTCAGATCGATGTCGTTGAGGTTGCAGATGGCGTACTGGTCGGCCAGCAGCGAACGCAGGATGGGATACAAGAGTTCGGTCTTGACCAGGCTGTCGGTGTCCAGCAGTGGATAGTCTCGTTTCAGGAGCAAATGGTGGTAGGGGCGGAGCTTCCCGCGATACGAGGTCAGTGCGACCACGTTGACTGCGCCCGCGTGACGACAAAACGGCTCCCCCGAAACGACGAGTGCGGGGTGCCAATCAAGGATGCGCTTCTCTTCGATGCCTGGGGGAAGCGACGGGTAGCCAAAATTCACCCAGTATAACATGCCGCACTGCACGGGTATCTGATACGTCAGTGCATCCGGTGCAAGTTCAGGTGGATGAGGCATAGGCTGTACTATATTCTTCTAATGTACGAAAACGATGAAAGAGAGCATTACGTCCTTGCGACAGCAACTTGAGCGTATACTGGAACATCGCTCGTCTCACGCTGGGCATGGAAACAGGCGGTGGTTAGTGACCAGGAGCGGGCAACCAGCCCGAGACGCTCTTCACGTTCATCCTGGCTTTCTTCCTGAAGGGCAATGGAGATGAGTTCCATGTCACGCTGATACTGCTCTGCAAGCAAGGAAGAACGACTGAAGTCACAATTTGTCGCCATAAAGTTACCTCTTTAACTTCAAAGTCACAATCGCCATACATCGTCGGTGGCACAAATGTAATGCGAGGTGTGTGTTTTTTTCTCCAACGTAGGTGATTATACCAGCAATTTGCGTGACATGCAATGGCTATTCGTCCCGATTTTATAGCTGTGATAATTTTGTTAGCTCTTTTTCAGATATGTGGCAAAACGCTGTGCAAAAGGGAAAAGGGTCCTTTTGCACAGCGTTTTGCCACATATCTCATTCTGTGCGCAGGGCGACGATGGGGTCGAGTTGGGCGGCACGGCGCGCCGGGTAGAAGCCGAAGATGACGCCGACGCTGGCTGCGAAGCCGAAGGCTAGCAAGACCGAGAGTGGCGCGAGCACAAACGTCCCTCTGGTGAAGAAGGCGTAGGCCAGCGCGCCGCCTATGCCCAGCGCGATGCCGACCAGGCCGCCCAGGGCGCTGAGCATCAGAGCCTCGATCAGGAATTGCGTCATAACATCGCGGGGTCGCGCTCCGATGGCCATGCGAATACCAATCTCGCGGGTGCGTTCCGTGACCGAGACCAGCATGATATTCATGATGCCGATGCCCCCCACCAGCAGCGAGATTGAGGCCACACCCACCAGCAGAATCGTCAATGTCTGGCTGGTGCTCTGCACCGTTTGCAGAATCTGTGACTGGTTCTGAATGGTGAAATCGTCCTGCTGCGGATTAGAAATGTGATGACGTTGTTCCAACAATTGTTGCACCGCTGTTTGCACATTGTTGACCTGCGCCGTACTGCTGGCCTGAACATCGACCGTGTTGACGTTCAGATTGCCCGTCAAGCGCTGCTGGGCCGTGCTGAAGGGTACGTAGATGATATCATCGGCGTTGCCAAAGCCGGACGATCCCTTTGTGGCGAGCACGCCGACGACGGTAAACGAGACGTTGCGGATACGTATCTGCTGCCCGATCGGGTCGGTACCCAGTGGAGTGAACAGGTTGTCGGCGACCGTCTGACCAATCACCGCGACGGCAGAGTCGCCCTGCTCATCGGCGGAGGTGAAGAAACTGCCCTCCTGCAATTGCCAGTTGCCGATTTGCTGGTAGGTGGGATAGACGCCCTGCACGGTCGTTGACCAGTTCTGATTGCCGAACACCGCCTGTCCACTGGCATTGACTACGGGACTGACGGCTGCGACATTGGGAACCTGCGAGGCGATGGCATCGGCATCGGCTTGCGTCAGCGTGCTCAACGTACCGGCTCCCTGCCGGATGCCCCCACTACTGGCGCTGCCCGGTCTGATGGTGATCTCCGTGGGACTCAACCCGGCCAGGCGCTGGTTGATGGCGGCGGCGCTGCTTTCACCAATGGAGATCATAACGATGACCGCGCTGACGCCGATGATGATACCCAGCGAGGTGAGCAGGGAACGCATAGTGTTTCCGCGCAGAGCCTGCCACGCGCTCGCGCAGCTCTGATAGATAGCTGGCAAGCCCGTCTGCCGTTTGCGCAGCTTATGAGTGGGAAGCGTCTCAGCCGTAGATGGGCGCACGCTCGCGGGGAGAGATGCAGGTGGCACCGGAACTGCCGGCGTGGAAAAATCCATCTCGGATTCGGATTTTGGAACGTTCAAGCTTTTATCCCTCTCATCTCTGAATATTCCTGTCGGGGCGACCCTGGTGGTCGCCCGCAGCCAGGAGCGCAGCCACTGGCGTCGGTTCCCTGTAGGGGCGACCCTGGTGGTCGCCCGCAGCCAGGAGCGCAGCCACTGGCGTCGGTTCCTTGCAAGTGCGCCAG
>DASTKE010000545.1:0-3099 GCA_035716105.1 Ktedonobacteraceae bacterium
ATTAGCTCATAGTTCGCGTCCCATCTGTTCAGTACCGCCTGGCGCGAACAGGACGACATCCGGCTGTTATATAATAAAGTCTGGAAGGGAGCGCATGTATGCAAGAGAGACATCTTTCACTTCATCCACGCCCACAACTTACACGGAGTCAGTGGATGAACCTCGGAGGCTCCTGGGGTTTTGCCTGTGATGACGCGGGGCGGGGGCTTGATGAACACTGGCAAACACGCTCGGATATCTATACGCGAACGATCCAGGTGCCTTTCCCGCCCGAATCACCGGCAAGCGGCATCGGCGATACGCGCTTTCACCCCATCGTCTGGTATCGCCGTACCTTTAAGCTACCTCCCGCGTATGCTGGCAAGCGGCTGCTGCTTCATTTGGGTGCCGTCGATTACCGTGCGCAGGTGTGGGTGAATGGGCAACTTGTGGCAAAGCACGAAGGTGGGCAGACGCCTTTCAGCGCGGATATCACGACGGCGCTGCAGTCAGGTGAGGAGCAGGTCATCGTGGTGCGAGCCGAGGATATGCCGCTCGACCTGACTCAGCCACGCGGTAAGCAGGACTGGCAGGAGCAGTCGCATAGTATCTGGTACCAGCGCACAACGGGCATATGGCAGCCTGTCTGGCTTGAGCCGGTTTCTCCCACCCATATCACGAATGTACGCTGGACGCCCGATATCGACCAGGGAATGCTCGGCCTCTCCGTTGGACTACATCGACCATTGGAGGCCGGGGCAGAGGCGGCTATGCGTTTGCGCGTGCAACTTACGCTGCGTGGTGTAATGTTGGCTGATGATGTGTACGCTGTGCAGGGGGCAGAGGTGCAGCGACAGATTGCTATCGGTCTCCCTGACGAGGTGAGCCGGGAAAAGACGCTCTGGTCGCCGGAGCATCCCAATCTTATTGATGCAACGCTTACCCTGTTTGTGGGCGAAGAGATTGTTGATGAGGTGCGGAGCTATGCCGGGTTGCGCAGCGTTGGTACTGCTAACGGACACTTTCTGCTCAACGGCGCGCCTTATTATCTGCGTCTGGCGCTGGAGCAGGGCTACTGGCCGCAGTCGCATCTGGCCGCGCCAGGCGAAGAGGCTTTGCGCCGGGAGGTGGAACTGGCGAAGGCGCTGGGTTTTAACGGCGTGCGCATTCACCAGAAGGTTGAAGACCCGCGTTTCCTCTACTGGTGTGATCGTCTCGGCTTGCTGGTCTGGGGCGAGATGGCGAACGCCTATATCTTTTCCCCGCTTGCCATCGAGCGCTTGACCCGCGAATGGATGGAGGTACTTGAGCGTGATTACAGCCATCCCTGCATCGTAACATGGGTTCCGCTCAATGAGAGTTGGGGCGTTCCCAATCTGGCCCGCTCTCCATCCCAGCGTTCCTATGTGCAGGCGCTCTACCACCTGACAAAGGCTCTTGATCCCACCCGTCCCACTATTGGCAACGATGGTTGGGAACATGTCGTCAGCGACATCTATAGTATTCATGACTATACACTTGAGGGAACCGTACTCACGAAGCGTTATGGCAGTTTTGAGGCGGTGGAACGGACGCTGCGCGAGGAACAGCCTGGATATCACTCCCTGTTATTTTCTGAGACCGTTCGTGCGGGGGAACCTGTCATGCTGACCGAGTTCGGCGGCGTTACCTACCAGCCCGAAGGAAATAGCGAGTGGCATGGCTATGGGATAGTGAAGGATAGCGATGCATTCCTGGCGAAGTATCGCGAATTAGTCGATGCCATCCTGGCAAGTCCGGCTCTATCGGGTTTTTGCTACACCCAGTTGACCGATACGGGGCAGGAAACGAACGGCTTGCTGACCGAAAATCGCGAACCGAAACTCGATGTAGCCGCCGTGTGCGAGATCACACAGCGCGCTTCGGCAGCGATTCCCGCCGAAGCGATTGAACAGATGCAAAAGGCCCAGAAGCGTACGCAAGCTGGGAATGCTGAAGCTGGTGGAGGCAAAACATGAGGCTGCTTGTAACAGGCGGGGCAGGGTATATTGGCAGTATAACGGCTGCTCACCTGCTCGCGGCGGGTCACGAGGTCACTGTTTTCGATAATCTCTCGAAGGGGCATATGCAGGCTGTACCACCCGGCGCTCGCTTCGTCGAAGGTGATTTGCTAAATGAGCAACAATTGCGGCAGGCGCTGAGTACGGGCTTCGATGGCGTGCTGCATTTCGCGGCCTTATCGTTGGTTGGGGAGTCGGTGCAACAGCCGGAGCGCTACTATCGCAACAATGTTTGCGGTACCTTGAACCTGCTGGATGCCATGCGTGCCGCCGGTATCCCCCGGCTTGTTTTCTCATCGACCGCCGCCGTTTATGGCGAGCCTGATATCATTCCCATTCCTGAGACCGCGATTCTTCGTCCAACGAATCCCTATGGGGGTTCCAAGCAGGCGGTTGACCAGATGATCGGCTTCGAGGCTGCCGCGCATGGGCTGGCTGCCGTGAGCTTGCGCTATTTCAACGTCGCCGGAGCCAGTGGAGGACTGGGAGAGGCGCATCATCCTGAGACACACCTGATTCCCCTTGTGCTGCAAGCGGCGGCAGGGGAGCGTCCCGCCGTGCAAATCTACGGCACCGACTATCCCACGCCAGACGGAACCGCCATTCGTGATTACATTCACATCGATGATCTGGCGCGTGCTCACCTGCTCGCGCTGGATAGCGCAAGGGCAAGCGAGCATTCCATCTACAACCTGGGCAACGGTAGGGGCTTCTCGGTGCGCGAGGTGATCGAGGCCGCCCGCGCCGTCACTGGCCAAAGCATCGAGGCCGTTGAAGCACCCAGGCGCGCTGGCGACCCGCCCATCCTCGTTGCTTCCAGCCAGAAAATCCAGCAAGAACTCGGCTGGGTGCCACAAAAGCCAGAGCTAGCCACCATGATCGCTGATGCCTGGCAATGGCGGCAGGCACACCCGCGTGGCTACGCTTCGTAATCAGAACAACAGTGAAAGGGATACGTGATGACAGCATCAAAAGTCGGTGTAGGTGTAATCGGAGTTGGTGGTATCAGTGGCTATGTGCATCTGCCGGGGCTGCGGCTCACCTCACTGGCGGAGATTGTGGCCCTCTGCGACAGCAACCC
>DASTKE010000546.1:0-2158 GCA_035716105.1 Ktedonobacteraceae bacterium
CCGACCTGTGTTCTGCTGGCGACTCGTCCATGAAAGGTACTGGCGGCTCCCAGAATGCTTTCAATCACGAGCTGCTGGCCCTCTGCAAGCTCGCCTTTCGCCGCGTGCAGGGCCACGCGAGCGGAGACACCCGTGCCGGTGGGAGAGCGATCGACCTCGGCGTCGGCGAAGACGCAGACATTGCGGCTGGAGTGCTCCGGGTTTTCCGGTGGCCCGGTCAGGATGGTGCCGTAGATCGTCACCAGCTCTGGTTCCAACGGGTGTTGCACGTGCAGGTTGGCGTTGACCGCCTCCTTAATGGCCTGCCCGGCTCGCTTCAATTGTTCTCCCTGCCCTGGATTGACGCTCAATCCAACGCGCTCAGCAGGCAGCACAGCATAGAACGCGCCGCCAAAGGCGATATCGCATCGAATGCGCCCATAGCCCGGCACGTCCAGTTCAACGTCGCGAGCATATAGGAAAGAAGGAACGTTCTGAAACGAAACGTACTGCACGTGGTCATGCTCGTCGAGGTGAGCCACAGCGCGCACGAGGCCAGCGGGTGTATCGAGATTGACGGGTGTCTGCGATCCCCTCGCGGCGATAGCTCCTGTTTCCAGCAGCACCGTTACCAGCCCGATCACGCCATGCCCGCACATGGTGCTATAGCCCTCGTTATGCAGAAAGAGCACGCCGAGATCGGCGTCGGGTGTCACAGGTGGGGTGACGACGCAGCCATACATATCGTAATGTCCGCGTGGCTCCCACATCAGTGCCCGGCGCACGTAGTCAAGGTGCTGGCGCATGTACTGCCGCCGCTCCAATATGGTCGCCCCCGGTAGTTCGGGCATGCCACCTGTAATAATGCGCAGCGGCTCGCCAGCGGTGTGCGCATCAATCGTCGTAATCACGGTAGCATCTGCGGCGAGCGGGCGGGCATTCCAGTTCAGTTGCATCACATCTCCTCCTGCATAGGCACATCCGGTAGTGATCTTTACTATACCGGACGCAGTTGCAGATTGCAAGGAACGCAGAGTTACAGGAGACGAGAAAAAAGTGAGTGAGCGGCTCAGGCCACGTATTCACTTTTCTCGTCTCAGCCTATTTGGGAACCTTTCACCTCCATCTTTCCGTAGTATATGACAGAAAAGAAGAGAGGCGTTGCGTAGTGACCACTTGCGAAGATGCTGTAATCGGAAAAGCGGCACACGGAGACCAGGATGCCTTCCGGCAGCTCTGGGAATGTCATCATGCCGTCGCGATGGCCGCTGCTTTGCGCCTCTGTCATCAGCGAGCGCTGGCCGAGGAGATTACGCAGGGCGCGTTTCTGCTGGCCTGGCGTGGTTTGCCTCGCTTTAAAGTGGGAAGTCCGTTTCGCCCCTGGCTCATGCGCATTCTCTATCGTCACGCGCTCGATGTGCTGGAGCAGCAGCGGATTTACCAGCATCCTCTTTCATTGGACGATGTGATGGAGCACGAAGCCTCTACTGGCTCGGCAGCTCATTCCGGTGGAGATATGCAGGAGCAGGTAGCGCAGCGCGAGGAGATACGCCAGGCGCTGGCGCAATTAAGCGCCGACCAGCGCCGTGTCATTGCCTTACGCTATGGGGCTGATTTGACGGAGATGGATATCGCGCAGGTACTCGGCTGGCCAATTGGAACCGTGAAATCGCGGCTGAATCGTGCGCGTGAACGCCTGCGAATTTTGCTGAGTAACGATGGGAGGTGAGCCATTATGGCCGAGGAGCGATCTTTTCAACAAGGGCGACAAGAAAGAAGGCATGAAAATCTGGACGAACAGCTCTCTGCCTACTACGGCCCGTCACTTCCAGAACAGCCCTTACCGGCATCCTCCTGGCAGCGTCTGCACATGCAACTTGGCTCCCAGCAACGGCCCAGGCGCAGTCTGACATTTCCCAGAATGCATCGTTTACGGCTCAATCGCCGGGCTGTTCCCTCGTATATCCACGAGACGTTCTTGCGCATTGCCTTCGATGCGCGTGTTCCCGTGAGCCGCACAATGCTGCATTGCTCCCTTAAGGCGCAATCAAACAGCCCCGCCGTGCGCGTTTCGTCTTTCGGTAGAGGGCAGATCAAGCTAACATTACCCCTGGAAGCAGTAGCGTCCATGGATCCACCGATGCTTGATGTGCTCCTGGCGAGCGGCCTTGCGCGCCTA
>DASTKE010000547.1:0-2873 GCA_035716105.1 Ktedonobacteraceae bacterium
GGCAAAGCCAGCGGTGGATGAAGAGCAGGCTGAGGATGTGGAGAACATGGCGCACGTGGAGCAGGAAGCGCAATCTGCTCAGGTAGCGCACATCAGCATTCACAACAAGGGCGTGAGCATTTCCCAGGTGGAGGCCAGCCAGCTTTTCCGTCTTTACGGTCGACTGCAAAGCAGCGCCGGACACCAGGGTTCCGGCCTTGGCCTCTACATCACCAAATGCATCATCGATGCCCACGGTGGTACCCTCCGGCTCGACCCTCCCACCCCCGATATATCAGGCACCACCTTCTCATTCGACCTGCCAATGTAAGGGAACGTAGGAACCGATTGATCGGCCCCCAGGCCGATAATGAGCATTGACTTATTCATTCGGCAATGCACGGGACCTCCGTAGGGGCGACCCTGGTGGTCGCCCGTGCCAGGAGCGCAGCAACTGGCATGCTTCCATGAACGGCACCCTATGAAAAAAGCCCTCGCGGACGTGTCATGCTGAGCGCCGCGAAGCATCTCTCGCTCGCGGTCTCGACCAGGTGGAGGCCTGAGATGCTTCGCTGCGCTCAGCATGACCCATCGGCGAGAGTTTCTCATGGCAAGCCAGTTGCTGCGCTCCTGGCTGCGGGCGACCACCAGGGTCGCCCCTACGGATTCATAAATCCCCCGTCACTCTAGCCCTCGCACTGCCTTTCAGCTATAATGCACATAGAGACGGAGAGACAACAAACTGATGCAAAAGTGAGGGAACTTGGATGGAAGAGATCAAAGAACAGAAGCAAGGCCCGGATACTACCAATACAACGAACACGTCAGGCGCTACCAACACAACGAACGCCACAAACACCGCAAATACAAACGCGACAAGTACGAACGCTGTACATCACCGGGGCCAGACGAATATTCTGGAATTCTATCGTGTTCCCTGGGTACAGAAGCTGACCGCGATTGCCGGACTGCTCGCGATAGGTGTCCTGTATGCTTTCCTGCCTGATAAACTGCTGATCGGCCCAAACTGGCTGCTACTGGCTATCGAAGTGGTGCTGATGTTGCCCGTCATATTATCGTGGATGACCGGCCATTGGATGTCATATACTACCTCTCGAGTTTTGAGTATGACTGTGCTGGGCCTTGCGACACTGGCACTGGCAATCAGCATTATCCTTCTCATTGATACGCTGGCAGCTATCAAGCAGCCAACGCTCTTGCTGCGCTCCGCCGGGCTGCTCTGGTCATCCAACGTCCTGATCTTCGGCCTCTGGTACTGGGAAGTCGATGGCGGCGGGCCACGGGAACGCCATCTCGCCAATCACGAGGCGGCGGATTTTATGTTTCCGCAGCAGGTCAATGGCAACACTGAGGGCTGGATACCGTTCTTTTTCGACTACCTGTTCGTCGCCTTCACCGGTGCCACCGCTTTCAGTCCCACCGATACCTATCCCTTGACCCGCCTCGCCAAGCTTCTGATGATGCTTGAAAGCATCCTCTCCCTGCTGATCGTGGCTATCCTCATAGGCCGCGTCGCCAACATTTTCTGATAAGGGAGAGAGTCCAGCCGCATCCGTATATAGTAGGGCCACCCCTTGCGGGTGGCCTGTCCGGGCAACCGGGGTAATCCCTGCCAGGGATTACCCCGGTTGCCCTGTTTCACCCTCGCGCATTCGCAGCACAACATCAGCCATGAGGACAATGGCGAAGGCCAGCGCGGGAACAACCAGTTGCGTCCAGGGGTATTGATTGAGCCAGGGGCCGAGGCTCAGATCGCTCAGCACCATACTGGCACCCGTCCAGGCCAGCACGAGCGCGGCGACATCCAGCAGCCAGGGGAGACGCCCGATCAGCTCGGCCACCAGCGCGCTGCCAATCATGAGGATCAAGACGCTGAGCGCGAGACCCGCCAGCAGCAGGGGCAGGTTGCCGTGCGCGAGCGCTCCCACCGCCAGCACATTATCCAGGCTCATCGTCACATCCGCCACCAGAATAGTCAGTAGCGATGCAACGAGGCTTTTATTGTGAGACCGGGGAGAAGGTGGCGTTAACTTATTCGTGGTCCCGGCATGTTCCACCGTTCCAACCGTCTGCGCTTGCACTCCCAGACGCGATTTCTCAGGCCATTTTTCCTCGCGTGCGGCCAGCAACCGGATGGCGATGAGCAGCAGCAAGAGTCCACCAATCGCCTGAATGAAGGGCAATCGCAAAAGCAGGGTTGCGAGAATAGCAAAAACGAGGCGTAAGACGATAGCACCACTGCCGCCCAGCAGTAAGACGAGCCAGCGCTGTCGCCGCGACAAGCCCACAGCAGCTGCGCCGATGACCAGCGCGTTATCCCCGCTCAGTACCAGGTCAACCAGCAGTATCCCAACCACCGCACCAAGAAGCTCAAACACCTATTATTCCTTTCCTCGTCTCACGTATCTCTCATTCCTAACATATCTTCATGTATGCTTACACATTTCTATACATATTCATACCTCTTTCCAGAAGCGGAATCACCAGCAAAACTGCCTACCGCGTCGTCTGCAATTCTGCCGATTGGCAACCGGAGATTGCCCGCATATGAAAAACGCCCGTAGGGCTGCGATTGGCACCGTCACCCGTGGCGTCCTCCGTCGCCTCCAGGAAGCCGGCTTCACTCGCCTCGTCAAACGCCCCGAAGCCTTCGGCGTGGTAGCCTACAAGTAGGGGCGCGAGTGATCGCGCTCGCACCAACAGCTCTAGCCCCTCCCCAGGGTACCCGCAAGGGGTACCCTGGGTGGAGGTGCGGGGATGCTTCCCGCCATTCATGACCTGTGATATAATCGCTTCACGAAATTGAAACTGAGAGATAGGGGACGCAGGAAGCTTTGAGCGGAAATGAGAAGGCGAACGGACACGGGAAGAGC
>DASTKE010000548.1:0-4451 GCA_035716105.1 Ktedonobacteraceae bacterium
GATGGCAAGCGTGGGTGTGGGAACTGGAGCGGAACCCGAACCCGTACTGGAAGACGAGGACGAACCCTGGCTTCCACAGGCGGCCAGCAATAACAGGAAAGCCAGTAAAAACGGGAGCAATCGGTGAGTAGAGATGACATGGGAGCGCATGTGCTTCAACCTCCGTGTTCTGAAACGCTCGCTATCACCTCGCGCTAATGGAGATGAACCAGAGACACGGACAGGAAGGTTGTAGGATAGGCTTGCGGTGCATCTACGCGCTTCATGTCTCAATGGCCTGCCCCTTTGACGCGAAGGAACTTGAGCCTGGCGACGTAACGGGCAAAGACGCTTGCTTTGCCGGATATATCATGTCGCCATCCACACGCCGGGCAGGTCTCCTGACTCCTGGTTCCAAACGCAACTCATCCAGCCTTCCCATCCGAACACTTGAAGCGCATCAAACAATCTCAAGCGTTCCAGACAGTGACTTCTGTTCGCGATACCTCCACACATTGGAGATACTCGCGGGATGAGCGCTCACCAGTTACAGTAGCGCGACTGTGTCGGGTTCTCACCGACTTCCCTATTCTGCCAGGTCATCACACTGACCCGGCCACCCGGCATCACAGCAATGTGCTGTGTATGGGCATAGTATACAAAAGGCGCTGGGAGGATGTCAATAAACGCTGATATGACATCAATGCCTGGAAATATTCACGTAGGGTGGAGGCAAGCTCCACCCCTACGAACTACGGGAACACCTTACTCCGTTGGTTCGTAGGGGTGGAGCTTGCCTCCACCCTTCGCCCATCACCTCATCCTCAATGCAATACCCTCTCACCCCTGCGGTGAGAGGCGCTCGGCCAGGTATTTCAGGCTGAGGGGGTAGCGGTACTCGATGCCCATGTGGGTGGCATCGAAGAGTTCAAAGAAGATACCTGTGACGTTGATATCGGTGAGGGCGCGGCGGAAGGCTTCGGCCCCCAGGTCGAGGAAGAATTGGTCGCGCCTGCCCGCGTCGACGTAGATGGCTTTCATCGATTGAAGCGCCTGCGCGTGCAGTGGAACCATGCGCACCGGGTCCCAGGCCAGCCAGCGCTCCCACACATCAGGACGCAGCATACCGGTGTGCAGGTCGTAGGGCATATTCACTGTGCCATCAATATCGGCGGAGTAGCAAGCTGCCATGCAATAATCGTTGAGCAGATAGCCGTCGCTGTCTTTGGCCATAGCCGGGCGACTGCGGAAATCCTTCCAGAATTTCTCGAACGAACTGTCATATGAATCTCTCAACGCTCGTACCGACCTGGGAAACTCCGGCAGATAGCACATCTCAAAGAGTGCGTCGCCCGCGTGTGTGGCAAGCCCACCCCACAGATCGGGCCGCAGCATGGGAGTGATCATAGCGCCGTAGCCGCCGCTCGACTTGCCAGCGATGCCACGATGTTCGCGCTGCGGCAATGTGCGGTAGTGCTCATCGACCCAGGGGACGATCTCGTCGCACAGGTAGGTATGATAGCGGCCAGTGCCGGGCGAGTCCAGGAACTGGCTGCCGCCGAGCGAGGTCCAGCAATCGACCCAGACGAGGATACAGGGCGGTGCCTCGCCACTGGCAATTAGTTCATCGGCCAGTTCGGGAAAATTCTTCCTGAAGGGCGAGCGATTGCGCCACATATCAAGCTGGCCCGTGAGTCCCTGAATCATGTAAATACTGGGATAGCGACGATTCGGGTCGTCGTCATAGCCGGGTGGCACATAGACCCACAGGGGACGCTGGTAGGGGTCGCCAAGCGGGTTTCCCTTCAACACCTCGCTCTCGAAGGTCACTTCGTCAAAACGTCCGCGTACATCAAAAGACCAGGGCAACATCGTTGTAGACTCCTTTTCTGTGGGATCACAGTAATGAACGTCGATACTCCTCGTAGGTGCCGATTGATCGCGCACATCGCCGATTGATCGGCCTGACAGGCGGGCCGATCAATCGGCGATGTGCGCGATCAATCGGCATCTACGATCGTTTCTTCATTTACCGCGTCTGGGCCGGGCGCGGCACTGCGGCATTGACAAGGGGCAGTTCGCGCCGGATATCAAAGCGCAAAAGTTTATGCGCCTTGCGAATGGCGTCTTCTACCTCGGCTGGTGTGTCGCCGCGAGCGAAGATGAAGCCCAGGTAGCTGGCTCCTTCCGGCAGTGGCACCAGTGAGTAGTTCAGTTTGGCCGTTATCTCTACGCCTGTGACAAGTGGTACCTGCCGCACCTCCTCGACGCCATGCACGCCTTTGAGCAAACCTGCGCCAGGAATGGGAATCATCATCACACCGGCAGCGCTTTGCTCGCGCTCGATGGCATTGATCTCTTCGCCGATAGCATGACGCAGGATCAGTTCTTCCAGGCAGATGCCGGAACCGAATTCGAGCACGGTTGAGCACAGGCCACCGATGGAGCGACCGGCTATTTCCAGCATCCACGGCCCCTGCTCATTGACGCGCAGTTCGGCATGAACCGGTCCCTCGCGCAGGCCAATGGACGCCGCCGCCACGGAAACGCAGTGGGCTATCTCCTGCTGCGCGTTTTCTGGCAGGTGTGAGGGGGTAACATAGATGGTTTCCTCGAAAAACGGGCCATCCAGCGGATCGGGCTTATCGAAGAGAGTCAACACCTTCAACTGGCTGTGCGTGAGGATGCCCTCAAGAGCGACCTCGAAGCCGGGGATGAAATCTTCGATCAGAAAAGAGGTTTCGTGCTCTGAATAGCCCTCACCAAGCAGCATTCGCTTCAAGCGGGTGATGGCCGCGATGCATTCACCTTCGTTATTGGCGCGAATGACACCCCGGCTGCCTGAGAGACGCTGTGGCTTGATGACGCAGGGATACGTTACCTGCGATGCGATCCACATGGGGTCGTCGTTGAGCGCGAAGCGGCGAAAGATGGGGCATGGTGCGCCGCCAACCGACATGCGCGTGCGCATCAAGAACTTGTCGCGAGCCGCCTCCGCTGCCTCCGGCGAGTTGTGCGAGAGGCCAAGTGCGACACTGGCAAGGGCCGCGATTTCACTGGCGCTATCGTCAACGGAGAGAATAGCGTGCATGGGATGCTCCTGGGCGTAGTCGACAATTGTTTGCACCGATTGCCCGGTATTGAGAAAATCCAGGCCCAGTGGGACGTGCCAGTATTCGCTGAGTGTCTCCGGCAGATCGATGCCCACGACGACATCGAGATTGAGGTGCTTTGCCGCACTTAAAAAGGCTCCTGCCCGGTACGTGGCGGGAGACATAAGCAGTAGTATACGCTTCCGTTCGTTGTTCTGTTCCATAAAGCAATTCAGACTTTACATTAGATTTTTGTATTTTGATCTTGCTCGACCTCGACCTGGAGTCCTCTGCTTTTGAGCGCAGCCGCCAGTCCGAAGAGCAGCGCATCGCCCTGCACTATCCAGAGCAACTCTGACCCTTCCCAGTGACAGACATAGTTGCCCTGCCATTTAGCATGCTGCACCTTGCCCCGGTAATGCCACGCCCGGCTATCGGGATGCCGGTGTCCAAATCCCAGGCCAGCCGTCTCGACGCTGGCGAAATCCTTGCTGCGAAAGAGAACTCTCATGAGCCTATTGTATCACCTTTTTCCTTGACAAAATAGCATATGATTATGTTACGTAGAGTCAATGATCCAGCCAGCATCTGCTGTGAGCGATTTGTCCATTCCCAACCCAGGAAAACGTAATAGCAAGTAGAAAGTATATTTTGAACAGGCAGTAGGAGAGAGAGCATACATGGAAACACTAACTTTTCTCATTGACGTAGATAACACGCTCCTGGCAAACGACGAGATAAAGGAGCAGTGGAACAGGCACCTGGAGGCCGATCTAGGGCCACAACTTACGGCTCGCTTCTGGGACCTGTATGAGAAGGCACGCGCACAACAGGAGGTAGTAGATATTCCCCTGGCCTTGAAATGGCTGCGCGAAACAACGCCGCTCTCCGAACTGGATGAGCAGATGTACCAGCACGTCGTCTCAATCTTCGAGGACTATCCTTTCCAACAGGCCCTCTATCCAGGCACATTGGAGACGTTGCGCTATTTGAGTGCTTTGGGAACGACCGTCATCGTCTCTGACGGCGATCAGTTCTTCCAGGCGCAGAAAATCGTCCAGAGTGGGCTGGCGGATGCTGTGAATGGCCGTGTCCTGATCTATACACATAAGCAACAGGAACTAGATGAAGTCCTCAAGCTGTATCCCGCCGATCATTATGCAATGATCGACGATAAACCCGATATCCTTGCCGACTCAAAGGAGATCATGGATAGTCGCCTGACCACCGTCTTCGTTGAGCAGGGAAAGTACGCGCAGATGCAAAAGCCCGCCAACTTTTACCCCAATATAACCGTAGAACACATAGCTGATTTGATGCACTACACAAAAGAACAATTTCTACAGGCATAATAGGTAGTTGTTGGCCAGGAGCGGTTAT
>DASTKE010000549.1:0-3153 GCA_035716105.1 Ktedonobacteraceae bacterium
CCTAGTGCATTCTCAAGAAAGGTAAGCCGGAATGTGGTATACTCAGACGCATGAAACCACACATTTTTGTGCGCGACCTTTCCGAAGAGGAACAGCAGTCGCTCACCACCGGGTTGCGTTCCTCGGATGCCTTTGTACTTCGTCGCAGCCAGATCCTGTTGGCCTCAGCGCGTGGGGAAACTGCCCCCAGCATCGCGAAGGCTCTTTTCTGCGACGAACAAACGGTTCGCCATGCGATCCATGCGTTCAACCAACAGGGACAGGCAGCCCTGCAAGCCGGATCGAGTCGTCCCCACCATCTGCCGACCGTGCTGCGAGCAGACGTGACCGCCGAGCAGTTCAAAACGGTGTTGCATCGGCCGCCACGCGATTTCGGCTTCCAGACCAGCCTGTGGACGCTCGACTTGCTGGTCAAGCAGTGTGTGCGTCTGGGCTGGATGGTTCGGCCCGTCAGCATCGAGACCATGCGCCAGACGCTCAGTCGGCTCGGCATCAACTGGAAGCGGGCCAAACGCTGGATCACCAGTCCCGATCCGTGGTACCAGGAAAAAAAACCGCTCGCGACCGATTGCTGACCTGGGCCTCGCAGGAGCAGCAGGCGCTGCTGTGGGCGATTGGCTTCCTCGACGAGGTGTGGTGGAGTCGCTTCGCACTGCCAAGGGCATCTGCCTGGCAGGATCGGGAGGAGCCCGTTCGCTTTGTCGAGCAAAAGTGGCAGAAGGCCGATCCTGACGCCAAAGCCCTGGCCTGTTATGGGGTCTTGTGGCAACGAGGACCGGCTGATGCTCCTCTTCGGGATCAGATGTCTTTGCGCTTTGTTGATGGTCGACCAGTGAGCGACGTCACGACGCAATTTCTGGCCTGGTGCTGCACCGAACTGGAAGCCCAAGGAAAACGAGCCTGGCTGCTGATCTGGGACAACGCCTCCTGGCATGACAGTAAACTCGTCCGCACGTGGATTCGTGAACACAACCAGCAGGTGAAAACCTCGGGCAAAGGGGTGCGTATCCTGCCCTTGTTTCTGCCTAAGCAAAGCCCCTGGCTCAATCCCATCGAACCCAAATGGGTGCATGGCAAACGGGCCGTCGTCGAACCCAACGGCTTGCTCAGCGCCCAGCAATTGGCTGAGCGCATTTGTGCCTACTATCACTGTTCGTATGAAGCTCATTTATCCGTCCCGGAAAAGGTCTCTTGAGAATGCACTAGGTAGTCGCAACGGGTTCAGGATGATCGGTAGCCAATCCCCCACGTCGTTTGAGCAAGGCAGCTCGCTGGCGTTGATAGAGCTTGAGATAACCTTTGAGGTGATACGCCGACTCTTCCATATAGGCTGCCGCTTGATCGAGGGCGAGCGGTAGCCCACCGAGTTCTTCCACAATCTGCACTGCCAGTGCGCGATCTTGTGCCGGGGCTGTCTCAAGGGTCGCATCAGGTGCAAGCAGGGAGGCGCGTCGCAGCAAAAATAACGCTCCCACCTCTGGCGTCATACATTCAACCTCGATACGCTGCGCTAATCCGCCCATCGATTGAGCGCGCGTAGTGAGGAGGATATGGCCGTCCAGTGGTGGGGGCAGAAACGGGCGCGTCATCGCCAGGTCATCGGCATTGTCAAAGATGAGCAGCCAGCGAGGATGTGCCTTCAGCCAGGTCAGGACGGCCAGCACTGGTTTCATCGGCTCCTCGGCGTGCTGTTCTGGCAAGTTCAACAGACGCGCCAGCGCCTGAAAGTCGGCCAGCAAACTTTCGCGGGTATCGGCTTTGAACCAGAACACGGCTGCATACTCCTCATGATAGCGATAAGCATATTCCAACGCCAGTTGCGTCTTGCCGATGCCACCCAGACCGCTAATCGCCTGTGCATGGGTCAGCGCGGCAACTTTGCCTGTCTTGAGGGTGTGATGAAGATGCTCCAGGAGGGCTTCGCGCCCGGTGAAATAGGGGTTGCGCTGATGTGGAACCAACCAGAGCAAAGGAGTCACCAGAGCGGGAGTGATGCTTGGTACCAGATGCTCAAGCGGATAGCCAAGCAGCGCGGCCAGCTTCTCCAGCCGTTCGCGCGGAATGGCAGCTTTGCCAGCGCAGTACGCAGTCAGGCTGCGCAGGGGAATATTCGTTTCCGCAGCCACCTCTTGAATTTTATAGCCATTCGCCTTGATGCATTCACGGAGTCGGTTGGGATACTTGATCGCCTCGATAGTCATAGCTCAATACCCTTTACACCCACTTGCTCAAATGTTGCGTGTTTTTTGCCAGTGACTTGCGTGAAAATGCGCCGGTATCTGCTGTCCTCAGCTAAACTGTGAGTAGCACAACCCTATTATAACATGCAGCAGGCAACAGGAAAGGAATTTATAGCATGGATGGTTTAGAATCGAAAAGCGAAGTCGCCCGCATCAAACGGCAAATCGAGTTAGAGTACGAGGCGGCGCAACGTGCCATGTATGGCTTTGCTGTTGGAGCAGCGAAGCATGAGTTCATTACGGCGCGGATGGAAAACATGGGCCGTTGCCATGAACAATTGGTGACGCTGGTAGGCGAGCGAGAAGCGACGAAAGCGTTAGCGCAGGCATTGGAGCAAGCGGGGAAAGAATCGATACCGTCAGAGCAAGAGGCGGCGCGATGAGTCAGGATCAGGGAGCGGAATCGAGCGCGGCCTTTCGCGCCTATCTGCAACACTTCGGGTTGTCCCGGCTGGAAGTGGCACGGGCGGCACGAGTACGCCTCATGACGGTGTGGAAGGTCGAGCAGGGGCTGCCCATTCGCGCGGAAGACGCCCTGGCGGTGTGTGCTGGCCTGCATCACCTCACGGGCGTGTCCTATAGCACCCTCATTCCCGTTATCCCTGCCGAGGTTCTCTGGATGACGCAGGCCGCGCAAGCCGGGAGGAAATCATGAATCCAGCAGAGGAGACTGACCAGCACACCGAACAAGTCAACGAAGAGACAAAGCCGACGATGCTGGACCTGTGGCGGATGTACCCCGCTATCCAGAATAATGCAATGATCGAAGCTCCTGGCATTCCCTATGTGCGCGTCTTATATGCCTTCTGCGGGTTTCCGGTGACACAGCAGGAATTTGATATGGTCCTCAATACGTTCAATCGGCTCGCCGGTCGCCAGTATACGCAGGACGATATTGCCGGGGTGCAAATTT
>DASTKE010000550.1:0-3498 GCA_035716105.1 Ktedonobacteraceae bacterium
GGCGCGGGCGACCACCAGGGTCGCCCCTACGGTGGTTGTGTGCCATTGCTGGTTTCTTTCTTCAACGTTCATTGTCGGCGATGTGCTCGATAAATCGGCACCTACGGTCTAACTCAGTGCCATAACATCCCTAGTTTACCATAATTAGGATTAGGAGGCGAATTTCACCTGCATTGCGGGGAGGATGTAGCGCATGTCTTCGGGGGTGTAGAGGCAGACGGCGGGAAGCAGACCCGCCAGTTCCTCAACAGAGGTGGACTCGGCGAGGTCGAAGATGAGCAGTGGTGTGCGCCTGCCGGTACAGCCTCGCGCTATCGAGGCCGCCGTCAGCATCTGGTCGCGCTGCTCTGGCGAAGGAATGGAAATGAGCAACTGGATGTGGGGAATGATGGAAGAAGCCGTGTGTGGCGTGCCTTCCTGGTAGACATATTTCATGCCTGCCTGCTGCAACAACCCGGCATAGGGGCGGCGCAGTTCGTCCGGCCCGATTACCAGCGCCGAGCGCCCGCGCAAGCCACCGAGGCAAGCATCCGCGATAGAGACCACTTCACGGGCAATGTCCCACATTCACGACTCCTCTCCAAAAGTAAGTTACAAAGCTTCATCGTAAAACCTGAACATACTATAGGCCAGAAAAAGCCTTGAAAGCATCAGGAAATCGCCCTATTTTTAGCCATAAAGTACCTGAGATAGGTATACTGTGTGCAATAAGGTATTTGGAGCGGCATTGTGACTGAAAGGTGATATGATGACAGCAACAGCAAAACCGTCCACCGTTGGTATTATCGGCCTCGGCATTATGGGCAAGCCGATGGCGCGTAATCTTTTGCAGACTGGTTTCCCGCTTGTAGTTCACAACCGGCACCAGGATGTGACCGCTGAACTGGTCGCGCTGGGAGCGCGCAGCGCCGACCTGCCGCGAGAAATCGCCGCTCTCTGCGACGTGGTGATTACCATGCTGCCCGATACGAGCGTCGTGGAAGAGGTGCTCACAGGGCCGGAAGGCATCCTCACGGGCGCGCACGAAGGGCTGATCGCCATAGACATGAGCACCATTTCGCCCGTTGTCACGCGCACGCTGGCGGCACGGCTCGCTCAACATGGCGTAACCATGCTCGACGCGCCCGTGAGCGGCGGCGACAGGGGCGCGATTGCCGCGACGCTCTCCATCATGGTCGGTGGCCCGGCAGAGGCGTTCCAGCGCTGCTTGCCCATCTTCCAGGCACTGGGCAAGACAATAGTGCATGTGGGAGAGAGCGGCGCGGGTCAGGTGGTCAAAGCCTGCAACCAGGTCGTCGTCGCCCTCACTATCGAGGCCATCAGTGAGGCTCTCGTGCTCGGCTCCAAAGCAGGCGTCGACCCGGCCAGCATCCTGCGCGTGCTCGGTGGCGGGCTGGCCGCGAACCGTTTCATGGAGCTGCGCGGCCCGTCCATGATCGAGCACGACTTCGCTCCCGGTGGCCGCGTGCGCTTCCACCACAAAGATCTCGGCATCGCCCTCGCGCTCGCTCGCACCACCGGCACGCCACTCCCCGTTACCGCCCTTGTCGACCAGATGTTTGCCAGCCTCGAAGCCAACGGACGCGGCGACCTCGACCACTCCGCCCTGCTGACCTATCTAGAGGACCTGGCCGCGCACAGGATCGGAGAATGAGCACGTGACGACGGAGATGGTACAGCACGGAGTTGTACATGGGATGAGTTAGTTAGCATTGTATAGATTGTAATACCCTGATTGCTTCGGCGACATGTTTTTCAGCAGTGTATTGAGAGAAAAAGAGGTGACGGACAAAGCCTTGTCTATCGATGATGTACGTTACGCGCCCAGGCAGGCCGAAGGATGTGGGTACACCGAAGCGCTTTCTGATGATACCACCGGTGTCGCTCAGCAGAATGAACGGAAGTTGGTGCTCCTCAGAAAACTGCCGGTGCGACTCCACCGAATCTGAACTGATCCCGATGACTTCCGCTCCAAGCCGCTTGAAGTCTTTGTAGCGATCGCGGAAGGCACACGCCTGAGCGGTGCAGATGGAATTGGAATCCTTTGGATAGAAGTACAGGACAACATATTGCTTACCAAGAAATGCGCTGAGGCTTACCAGAGCACCGAATTGGGAGGGAAGCGTAAAGTTGGGCATTTTGCCTCCAACCTGCACCTTGCCTTTCTCTGGCTGGTCTGGCTGATTTGCCTGATCGTCATGCTCGCTCAAAATGGATTCTCCTCGTTTAGACTGGACGCCGCACTTTTGCACTCGCGTAGCTAATAGATCAGACATGTTAAGTCTTTTCCTGAGATAGCGCTTCAAAGTGGCGGCGTATTTTCATCAGAGCAATCATTTCAAGTTGTCGCACGCGCTCGCGTGATATTCCCAGTTCTTTGCCGATTTCGGTCAAGGTGCGGCTCCAGCCGTCACCGATGCCAAAACGGAGCATGATGACCGAGTGTTCGCGTGGGGTGAGCGCTTCCAGCGCCCGGTGGAGTTCTTCGCCAATCTGATGCCGCGAGGCGATATCGATAGGAGTCGGAGTGGCATGATCTTCAAGTGTATCGGCGAGGGAAGAGCGGAGTTCATCGTCCACAGGCACGTCCAGCGAAACGGGTTGTTCGGTGATGTTGAGCAAACGAATCACCTCTTCCAGGTCAATGTTGCTTGCATCAGCTATTTGCTCCGGGAGGGGATCAAGCCCATTCTCTTGCGAAAGTTGTGCGGCTACGTGCCGTATCTTGCGCAAACGGGTCGCTACATGTTCGGGCAAGTGTATCAAGCGCGATTGTTCGCTCACCGAACGACTGACCGCCTGGCGAATCCACCAGGTAGCATAAGTGGCAAAATGAAAGCCACGCCGGTAGTCGAATTTCTCGGCGGCACGTATCAGGCCGAGATTTCCATCCTGGATGAGGTCTATGAGCGGCACCTCAGCACTGGCATATTGCCGCGCAATCGCAATGACCAACCGTAAATTTGACTCGATCAGCTTGCGCCGGGCCTGGTTATCACCGTTGGCGATGCGCCGCGCCAGCTCAATTTCCTCCGCGTGGGTCAGTAGATTACCGGGGCCGCGAATGTCGCGCAGGTAGCTTTGCAAAGCATCCTCTGAACTGCTCGCCTGTCGATCGGCAGTTGTGCGAGCGCGAGCACGTGGTGAGCGGGTAGAAGGTTCCTCATCGATATCGCTCACAGGATGAACTATTGCCATAATGTTGCACTCCCTTCAGGAAGCATAATGCCACTTCCTCGCATTGATGCTATTTTTCGCCGCACAAATTTGTTGCGGGTCAACAAAAGATATAGCATATCGGAAGCAGGAATACATCGACAAAAACGTGTAATTTTCCCCATCATTGTTCATGAGATTGGCTAGACAGAATTACCTAACTCGGTCTGGAAAGAGGCTTCAGGCGAGGCCGTGTTCAAGGGCGTAGCGCGTGGCCGCACTGCGCGAGGTGATGTTGAGCTTGCGGTAGATGGAACTGAGGTGGGCATGGACGGTGCGCGG
>DASTKE010000551.1:0-2863 GCA_035716105.1 Ktedonobacteraceae bacterium
TGAGCAGTGATAACGGGAATGCGTTCTCTGAAGCGATTATGACGACCGATACGCGCCCCAAACGCAGCGCGCTGGAATTTGAGATCGAGGGGCATACAGTGCGGCTGGGCGGGGCGACGAAAGGGGCAGGCATGATCTACCCCAATATGGCAACCATGCTCTGCTACCTGACCACCGATGCCGCGCTCGACCCCCACTGGATGGCAGCGGAACTGAAAAGCGCCGTTGATGATACCTTCAATATGATCTCGGTGGATGGCGATATGTCCACCAACGATACCTGCGTGCTGTTCGCCAATGGGCTGGCGGGTAACTCGCCTATCAACGAGCAGCACCCGGAAGCAAGAACGTTTCGCGAGGCGCTGCGCCACATGATGCAATACCTGGCAGTGGAGATGGCACGCGACGGCGAGGGCGCGACAAAGCTGATGACAGTCTATGTGCGCGGCGCTCGCGATAAGGCCGACGCGGTGAAGGCAGCGCGTGCGATTACGCTCTCCCCGCTCTGGCAGTGCGCGCTGGCCGGTGGCGATCCCAACTGGGGGCGCATTGTGGCCGCGCTTGGGGCCAGCGGCTGCGAACTGAACCAGAACACCTATGATATTTTTATCGGCAATGTGCAGCTTATGCAGCAGGGCATGGCGGCAAACTACAGCCAGGAGGCGGCACGCGCTGAGATGGCTGGCAGCGAGGTCACGATTGCCATTGACCTGCACCTGGGCAATGGCGAAGCGACCGCCTGGGGCTGCGACCTGACGCATGGCTATATCGATGAGAATACGCTGTATACACGTTAAATTAGATGCAACGATGCATCCAGGACAATGAAGAAGGAGAAAGCGGATATGACGACTACAGAGACCAACAAACGCGACTGGGTAGAACTGGAACACAAATATTATCAGGGAACGTTCAAGCGACAACCTCTCACGCTGGTGCGTGGTAAGGGGACTCGCGTCTGGGACACGGATGGCAAGGTCTACCTGGATTTCGTGGCGGGCATTGCCGTAAACGTGCTGGGGCATTGCCACCCGGCGATCATCAAGGCGGTGCAGGAGCAAGTGGAGCAACTGGTTCACGTCTCCAACCTGTACTACAACGTGCGCCAGATCGAACTGGCGGAGCAGCTTGGCCTCGTCAGCAACGGCATGCGCTCGTTCTTCAGCAATAGCGGCGCGGAGGCCAACGAGGGGGCCATCAAGCTGGCGCGCAAATATGGACGCCTGCACCGCAACGGCGCGTTCGAGATCATCAGCATGGAGCGCAGCTTCCACGGGCGCACGCTGGCGACGACCGCCGCGACCGGTCAGGCATTCTACCAGGCAACCTGGGTGCCGCTGCCCGATGGCTTCAAGCAGGTGCCATATAACGATCTGGATGCCTTGAAAGAGGCAACGAGTGAGAAGACGGTTGGTATTCTGCTCGAGGCGGTACAGGGCGAGGGCGGCATCTGGCCCGGCACACAAGAGTTTATCCAGGGTGTGCGCCAGTGGTGCGACGAGCAAAACCTGGTGATGATCTGCGACGAGGTGCAGGCCGGGATGGGCCGCACGGGCAAGTTCTTTAGCTGGGAAAACTACGATATCGTGCCGGATATCGTGACGATGGCGAAGGGGCTGGCAGGCGGCGTTCCCATCGGCGCGATGCTCACCGGGCCGCGCACCGACGTGTTCGAGTATGGCGATCACGGCACGACCTTCGGCGGCAATCCCATCGCCACGGCTGCCGGTGTCGCGACGATTCGCACCATTCTCGACGAGAACTTGCTGGAAAACGCGACGAAGATGGGCGCGTACTGGCGCAGCAAGCTGGAAGCTGCCTGCGAGAAGTATCCTTTCATCGACAGCCCGCGCGGCATCGGCCTGATGCAGGCGGTGCATGTCAGCTATGATCTGGCACCCGTCATCGTGCAGAAGGCGCTTGAGCACGGCCTGCTGCTCAACAACCTGGGGCCAGCCACGCTGCGCATGATTCCACCCCTGAACCTCAGCGCCGCCGAAATCGACGAGGCCGCCGAAATTCTCGACCGCGTCCTCGCCGACATAGCAGCACTGCCTGCCGCAAACGCATAATACCTGCTATCCATGAGGAAAATGAGCGAGGCGATATTGGCGCGTTTGGCGACGATATTGCCTCGCTCTACTTGACTTTGGAATGAAATGTATTACAATTGAGCTATGAAAGAAATCAGTATTTTAGAGTTGGTCTGGGACGATGTGAATGAGCAACACATCTGGGAGCGGCACCAACTCACGCGCTCAGAGGTTGAGGAGGTGGCATACGGCCCCGCTGAAAATCTGGTAGTGCGGCGTACTTACGGAGAACGTTATTTAGTGATTGGGCCAAATACAGAGAGAAAGCTTTTTGTGCTCATCCTCGCACCTAAAGGAACTGGAAAGTTTTATCCAGTAAGCGCCCGACCAGCAAGCCAGAAAGAACGTCGTGACTATCGTGAATGGAAGGCAGGTAAAAGATATGAATGAGCAAAGAAAGTACAGCGGACCGCAATACCCCACACAAGCACATGGAACTATTCCTTCATTCAAGAGCTATGAGGAAGAGGCAAAGTTTTGGGATACCCATGACATCACCGACTTTCTGAATGAAACAGAGCCAGTACATGTACGCACAACACGTGGCCTTACCGAAAACGTACAGGTACGCTTTGACAAGGAAACGGATTCCGAGTTAGAGATATTGGCACGAGAGCGCGGGATGAAAAAAGCGACGCTCATACGCACATGGGTACTGGAACGCCTACGCCAGGATCGTAACCGCCACGCTTCATAATCATTAAGGAGAGTGAGAAGAAAGCGTACAGGCACATACGGCGCGTGACGCGCCGTATGTGCCTGTACGCTTT
>DASTKE010000552.1:0-7381 GCA_035716105.1 Ktedonobacteraceae bacterium
GCGCGTTTTCACCGCATCGTTTTCCTACTCCGTTATTTATTTCCTTAAAATGCTGAGAAATTGGGGCTTTCAGGGACACGTAAGCTAAGAAAAAAATCAGAATGGGGAGGGATGTTTTAGTTTCTGCTTAGAGTGGATTACAGTAGAGTTTATTATTCTTGTAATTTGCGGTCGGAACAGGTACGCTATGGGCAGGTAAAGAAAGTGAGGCCAGGAACAATGCAAATGCAAGAACATATGAAACGACAGCCGGAAATCACAGACGGTATTCTAGCTCAGCAAACGCTGGCAGGTGACGAGTACTCTTTCGAGGCTCTGGTAAAACGTTACAGCACTCCGCTTTTCAATTTTATCTACCACTTTTTAAGCGACTACGATCAAGCTTGTGATATCTTACAACATGTATTTATTCAACTGCATACATCGCTGCCCACGCTGCGTACAGATAAGCCGCTCAAAGCCTGGTTATTCCAGGTCGCACGCAATCGCTGCCTCGACGAGTTGCGGCGCAAGCGTGCCATTCATTTCTCAGAACTGGAAACGACCAGCGATGACGACGAGCTTTCACCGCTGGCGGCTATTCCTGATAATGGTCCCTTGCCCGAAGAGTTAGCGGAGCGCCATGACTTGCAGCAATGCCTGCAAGCGGCGATTGAGACACTGCCGATCAAGTTCCGCATGGTCGTGTTGCTGCGCTACACCGGTCAACTCAGCTTTGGCGAAATTGGACAGTCTCTCAATATGCCGGAGGCAACTGCCAAAACCTACTTCCAGCGAGCGAAGCCATTATTGCGTGCTGCACTGACAAAGCAAGCCTCCCCGGTTATTGCAAGTTAAAACGCAAGGCACATTCTCTATAAAAGCAAGCTCACACAAACAGCGTCCACGGGTTGTCCCGTGGGCGCTTGCTTTTAACGGGAAAACTCAGGAGATGAAACCACGCTCACGTTCATTTCGTGCTTAAACCTGAGAACTAAATTAGAATGGGAGAGTGATATGGATATGCAGCATTCGCAAAGGGCGTACATGATACATGAGGACGAGCTACTCGACGATATCGACTGCTTGTTTCAGCAGTTACCGCGTGTAGCTCCGCCCCCCGCACTTATCAGGCGCATTGTTGAGCAGGCGCAGATGCCCGCTATCGTTGCTTCTGTTGCTTTTCCCCATCCCGGCTCTCTGCAAGATCAGCTCGCGACAAGAGACCGCTTCGAATGCCTGCTAGTGATGCTTGGTAGCGAGCAGCATGAACACAGTCACCTCTGTTAAAGCGTTTCCGCACTGAGTAGCGGTAGCAACCTTCTCATGGCTCTGCTACTCAGTTACCTCTCTTCTTTGTTCTGCCGTGCCAGCGCCGCTCGCAGCTTTTTGACCTGTGATTCCAGTCGTTTTGCCTTTGCCGCCTGTTTCATCTTATGTAAGAGAGCAGCGTAGTTTTCCAGCACCGTGACCACATCGGGATGTTGCTGGCCTTTGATCTGTTCGTAGATGGCAAGAGCGCGCTGGTAGAGCGCTTCCGCCTCATCATTTCGGCCCTGCTTTCCATAGAGCAACGCCAGGTTATTGAGTGTGATGGCGATATCGGGGTGCTGGCTGCCCACCGTTCTCTCCCAGGTTTCCAGAGCGCGCCGGAAAAACACCTCCGCCTCCCGATCTGCCCCCTGTAAACAGCG
Source organism: Ktedonobacteraceae bacterium (assembly GCA_035716105.1). Classification (GTDB taxonomy): domain Bacteria; phylum Chloroflexota; class Ktedonobacteria; order Ktedonobacterales; family Ktedonobacteraceae; genus CADDYT01. The sequence continues at coordinate 1,674 of DASTKE010000552.1, forward strand.
ATACGCTTCCGCCAGGTTACTCAGGCTCTGGGCAACATCGGGATGCTCGTCGCCGAACGCTGTTTCGCGAATGGCAAGCGCTCTTTCGCAGGAAGAGTGCGCCAGTTCATAGCGCTGCTGTTCCAGTGCGATCTCAGCCAGTGTATTCAAGCTCCGGGCGACAAGTGGATGGGTATAGCCCAGGGCTATTTCGCGAATGGCAAGCGCATTCAAACAGCTTTGTTCAGCCTGTGCTACTTCCTGCTGGGCAAGCAAGAGATTTGCCTGGATAGTGAGCGCCTGGGCGACAGAGGGGTGCTGCTCGCCCAGCAGTTGTTGCTGGATGGCGAGCGCTCGCTGGCAGGGGATGCGCGCCTGTGTATAGCGGCCCTGTGCGAAAGAGAGCTGTGCCAGGGTAAGCAAGCTTTCCGCCACACCGGGGTGCTGCTCGCCCAACGCCTGTTCGCGAATAGACAGGGCGCGCTTAGCGAAAGACAACGCATCATCGTACTTACCTTGAGCCAGATACAGCTGTGCCAGGGTATCCAGACTTTCCGCGAGGTCGGGATGTTCCGCGTTCAATGCCTTTTCGCGAATATGCAGCGCTTTGAGCAACACCGCTTCGGCAGAGTCAAAGCGGGCCTGCGTTGTGTAGAGTTTGCCCAGGGCATGGAGGTTGCTGGCCGTAGCGGAGTGTTCCGGCCCCATACGCTGTTCGTTTATGGGCAGCGAGCGAGTGAGTTGCTGTTCGGCCAGCGCGTAGTTGCCCTGTATATAGGCGAGCGAACCCAGAAGGGAGATATTCTGCGCGCTGGCAGGATGTTCTGCCCCTGCCGTTTTTTCACGTAAAGCCAGAGAACGCTTGAAATGGGTTTCTGCCTCCTGGTATTTGCCCAGTGCCTGATAGACCTGCCCCAGCACGGTAAGGTTATAGCTGATCTGTGGATGTTCCGGCCCCTGCGTCTGCTCGACGATGGCCCGCGCCCGGATCAGCAGTGGCTCAGCCTGGCTGTACTTGCCGCTCAGATAATAGAGATGGGCCAGGTTGGAAAGCGCCAGACTGGTGAAGAAGTGCTCGCTTCCCAGCGTGCGCTCACAAATAGCCAGGGATTGAGTGTAGAGTGGCTCGGCCAGGGGATATTTTCCCTGCGCCTCGTAGAGCCGGGCCAGATTATTGAGCATGGCCGCTCTCTCAGAGTGGTACGCATCAGGCATAGTTTCCAGGATTGATAGCGCACGCTGAAAGAAGGTTCCGGCCCGCGTATACTCGCCCATGTATTTGTAGTTGACGGCCAGCATGTTAAAACTCATGGCAAGATCAAGGGGGGCGATGCCGGGTGCCTGCTCGCGTAATGCGATGGCCTGTGTGAGCGCTTCCTCCGCCAGGGCATAATCGCTGCGGGCGTGATAGAGTGCTCCCAGGGCATACAGGCTGATCGCCACGTCGGGATGGTGCGGGCCGAGGTGGCGCTGCCGGATGTCCAGGGTCAATTTCAGCAAGGCTTCGGCCTGCGAGAATTGCCCGTGCTCGGAGAAAGAGGCCGCCGCTCGCTCCAGCAACTGCATGGCCTCCGGGAATGCCATATCCCATTGCGCGATGAGTTCGGCGCAGACCTGCGCGTGGGGCAGGTAGCGTTCGCATTGCCGCCACCGGGGGCTGTCCTCCTCCGGAAAAATGGCATTGATGGCCCGTACCGTGCGCTCGCTCCACAGTTGTTGCACTTCTGGACTCATGCGATCTTTGAGCACTGCCTGCACCAGTCGATGGATGCTGAGCATTTTGTTGTCAGGGTTGCGACGCACCAGCGAATAGTTGCGCAGCGCTTTCATGGCGGCATTGAACTGGAAAGGATCGGCGGCGATAGTCTGCAAGACGGGGCCAAGTACACTGGCCCCGGTGGTGACAATCTCTTCAGGAATGGCCTCGGCGTGCAGGAAGGCATAGAGCCGCAGCAGCTCGGCGGCGGCTGGTTCGAGGTGTTCCAGCCGCTCAAAAGAGAGCGACCAGGTGGTCGCGACGGTAGTGGGATGATTGGATTGCGCGGGTATCTTTAAGAGCGCGGCGCGCCGCTGCCGGTAGATTGCCAGGTATTCGGCAAGGTTGCAGCGCGTCTCTTCGAGATAGGCTCCCGACTGGTCGATGGCGAGCGGCAAGCCATCCATTTCCCGTGCGATCTCCATAGCTACCGTGCGCACGTTTTCCTCTGCCTGCTGCAACACCTGACTGGATTTCAGCATTTTTGCGCGGCGCAACAGGAAGATCGCGCCCTCTTCCACGTTCAGGCACTCGATTTCGAGGTTCTCCGCCAGCATCCCGGTGGCCTGCGCACGGGTGGTCAGCAGGATATGGCCGCGATGCGCGGGTGGGATGAAATCCTCCAGCACATTCAGGTCATCGACGTTATCCAGGATCAGCAGCCAGTTGCTCTGTTGTTGCAGCCAGCGTTTGACGGCCTGAACGATGTCTCTCTCGTCCGGCCTGTGCTGCTCCGGCAGCTCCAGCAGGGCGGCGATAGCGATAAAGTCGGCCACGAGCTGCGCGTGGGTCGTGGCGGTTGCCCAGAAGACGGCCTGGTACTGGGCGCGATAGCGGTAAGCATATTCGATGGCGGCATGGGTTTTGCCTATACCACCCAGCCCGGTGAGGGCCTGCGCGGTCATATGCGCCGTCGCGGAAGAAAATGCCTCGTGCAGATAGGCGATCACCTCCTCGCGTCCGGTGAAGAATGGATTGCGATGGTAGGGGACGTTCCACATGCCGGGATACGGTTCGGGAAAGATAGGAGTTGCTGAAGATGTCCCTGAGCTAGCCACTGCCGGCTCGGTTCCTGGTATGCCGGTGACAATGTTCGGGTTGGGGACAAGGTGAGGTTCAGACTCGATGGCGACGTGTGCTTCCTCACAGGCCGCCGTCAGAGCATCAGCGAATGCCTGTACATCGGAATAGCGCTCTTGCGGATCTTTAGCGAGCGCTCGCAGCACGACCTGTTCGACGGCGGCTGGCACCTCTCCCCCTCGCGTGCGCAACGGAGGAGGAAGACGGTGCAGGTGCTGCTCAATGATCTCTTGACGCGAACCCCTGAAAGGTGGTTGACCACACAGCCACTCGTAGGTAAGGATACCAAGTGCATATTGATCGCTGGTACGTCCGGCCTCGCCGTACATCTGTTCGGGAGCCATATAGAGAGGGGTGCCGGCACCGCCTTGCTGGATATTGCTGCGTCGGTACTCCGCCACGGTAGCCAACCCGAAATCGCTCAGGAGGATGCTGTGGTTGTCGTCAACCAGTAGATTCTCCGGTTTGACATCGCAGTGAATCACGTTCTGGCTATGAGCATATTGCAAGGCGGAAGCGACCTGTTGCACGTAGGTGAGGACAAGCACTGGAGAAAGCACGCTGCCCGCTGGATGGAGCTTTCGCAACGAGCCATGCTTCGCATAATCCATGACAAGATAGGGGATATCCTCTTCCATGCCAAAATCCAGCACCCGGACGATATGGGGGTGCCTCAAATGCGCGATCGAATGGGCTTCATCAAGAAAACCCTGCCAATCATCTCCGGTTTCTCGACTGTGCAGCACTTTAATGGCAACGACGGTGCTTAAATACTGGTGCTCGCCCAGATAAACCCGGGCGAAGCCCCCTTTGCCGAGCAAGCGCAGTATGCGATAACTGCCAAGCTCATCAGGAATAACCCCTGTCTCTACCGCATCTTCTTGCCCGTGTTTCTCACCCTCGCGACCTGGCATCCTTGTACCTCCATCAAAAACGCTAACCAGTATTCCCCCAGTATGAAGAACTCTACTTACTGAATGATTTTATGAACTTTTTTCAGTAACAGTTCTAATAGTATGAGCAACGGGAAAGTCTGTCAAGGGGAAAAGGCGGGTTATTCGCCCACTTCCACCTGGGACAGTTGAAGCGTGAAAAGATGGCGCGCACGACCGCAAGCTACACACGGGCGAACAGGTCGTTTTCTCCCGGCACATCAGGACCGACGCGGGAAGCGGCAAGCTGGTAATACTCGTAGTTGCGCCATTTGCGCTGCAGTTCTTCGGGAATGTGAGCAAAGGCCGCACCGGAATTGGCCTGCGTGCGGTGCATGTTCCACGAGCGGTCTTTGGTCTCGCGCCAGCGTTCCACATCCAACCGGACGCTCACCAACTCATCAGGCAGGCCGAGCGTGTCGGGATCGATGTCGCCGAAGGATCCCATGTCCACGTTCTGCGATCTCATCCACTCGCCCATAGCGCGTAGAGCGCTGCGTGGGAAGGAAGTGTAGTAGAGCTTCGCGGCTGCGTGCGCCGCCCCCAGTTCTGGATACTGAACGGCATCGGCGGCGGCGTGAAAGGCGCTGGTGGTATGACGATAGATGGCGATGTGATCCGGGTGTCCGTAGCCACCCGTCTCGTCAAACGTCACGATGACCTGGGGACGAAACTGGCGAATGATCGCGACCAGTTTCCCCACCACTTCCGCCGGGTTAGCCTGGGCGAAAGCGCGTGGATCGACATTCTCCGGCGTACCCGCCATACCGGAGTCGCGGTAATCGAGGAACCAGAGAGCATTCAAGCCTAACACGTCGGCAGCCGCACGCATCTCGCCTTCGCGCACCTGTCCCAGGTTTTCCGGCGTGGCGAGGGCTGGATCGGCAATCTCGCCCACCTCTCCTCGCGTTGCCACAATCAGGCCCGTTTCGGTCCCGGACGTGCTATACTGTAGAAAAGCGCCGCTCATGCTTCCCTCATCATCGGGGTGAGCGAAAATACCGAGCAATCGTTGTGTTGACATACTATTCGTTCTTTCTGTTCATAGATGCATCATGCAGAATGGAAGAAGCTTGTGTTTGTATTTCCAATCTCTTAACAGTTGTATCATGAACACAGAAAACCTGTCAAATGATTGCCCGCTTTGGCGCATTGTCTGGAAATTGGAGGAAGGTCCGTATGCCAAGATCCGTGCTGGAAAAAGAGTTGCAAGAGCTGGACGCCCAGATTGTACGGCTGGGCGCGCTGGTGGATGATGCCCTGGAAAAGGCGCTCGAAGCCCTGGAAACGGGCGACCTGGCGAAGTCGGGCATGGTGATCGAAGCCGATACCATCATCGACAGCCTGCGAGCTGCTGTTGAAGAGCACTCTATTCGCCTGCTGACGCTCCAACAGCCGCTTGGCAGTCGCGACCTGCGTTACCTGACTTCCACGCTCTCCATTGCAGGCGACCTGGAGCGCATGGGAGATGGAGCCGCCGGCATTGCCACCATTATCCTGCGCATGTTCCCGCTGCGTGAGAATGGTCTTCAAGCCGCGCTTGAGCAAAGCAGTCCCGTGCGTGCGAAAGCGTTTCAAGCTGGAGGAGGAGATGCCCGTAATGAAATTACGGAAGCGGCTCTTCTGCGCGGTTTGCTTGATTTAGGCGGCGAGGCGCGTAAGGTCCTGCATGGAACGATGGAGGCTTTTGCGAAACGAGATGTGCAGGCGGCGCGCCATATCTGGCAGGAAGACGACGTGGTCGATGTGCGCTACCACCTTGTGCGCCATGACCTTATGGCGCTGCTGGCCGGTGCTCGTGCCATACCTGCCCTGCAAAGCGACGCCCTCATCTTGCAACGCGCCACCTATCTGCTCTGGATCGCCCACAAGCTCGAACGGGTTGCCGATCACTGCACCAACATCTGCGAACGCATCGCCTTCATCGTCGAGGGAGAGGCGAACATCAAACCCGTGCAAGA
>DASTKE010000553.1:0-12961 GCA_035716105.1 Ktedonobacteraceae bacterium
TAAGATAGAGATGAGGAGCAGGATCATGGCTGATTATTTGGATCTTTACGATTATCGCCGTCGTGTGGCTACTATGTATCGTGATCGCAACGAGGCATACCTGGCGGGCGAGGATGCGGTAATGAACTGGCGGCGTTTTCGCAAAGCCAGAAATGACTTATTCGCCTACCATCCGCAGTCTGCGCTTGACGAAGAGCAGCGCCGCCAATTTCAAGGGCTACCCTACTTTCCCTATAACCCGGCGATGGTCGTGACGGTTGATGTTGATACGAGCATAGAGCCGACTAGCCAGCAGATAGCGATGGACGCGGAGGAAAGCATGACCATGACGACCGTCGGGCGTGTGCATTTTACCGTCGAGGGACAGCCAGCCTCGCTTTCCATCTACTGGCTCAACATCTATAGTGGGGGACTCTTCCTGCCATTCCGTGATACCACCTGCCCGGCAGAGAGCTATGGCGGAGGGCGCTACCTCTTCGACACCATCAAGGGCAGCGATTTTTTGCCCACGCCTGGCGGTAGCGAGCCTAAGCGTATCACGCTGGATTTCAACTACGCCTATAATCCCTCCTGCGCCTACAATATCCGCTGGGTTTGTCCGCTCGCCCCGCTTGAAAACCGGCTCCGTGTTGCCATTCGTGCCGGTGAGCAGAAATATCATGAATAAGCTTACTTAAAGGATCTGTATGCAATCGCACAAACGATCCCGTCCCGCGGCGCAAATGCATCCTCAAGATGTCCATGCCCTTCGACAGTCCATCCCCTGGTGGGGCGATATTGGCCCCGACGTATCCGCTGAACTGAATTTGCCCTCTCTTGAGGAAGTATCTCCACTTTCCGCGCAACCATTCGACGTGGTGGTTATCGGAGGCGGTGTGACGGGATTGAACGCGGCCCTATGTGCGCGAACGCTGGGGTTGCAGGTGCTGCTGCTTGAACGCGAGGCGTGCCTGGGGTATGGCGCGACCGGGAGGAACGCCGGTATTCTCAGCGCCGGTGTCAATATGGCATTGGCCGATGTGCCTGAAGATAGCCCGGTTGCCGCCTTCTGGCCGGAGACGACGCGGGAACTACTCTCGCTGGTGGATGAAGCGCGGAAGCCGGGTGCCATCCTCTCAGCCCGGCTGACCGGCTCCATCAGCCTCGCTGAAAGCAGAAACGCCGCCCATCATCTCGAACGCGAGGCCAGGGCGCGCCTGGATGCTGACTTGCGTGCGGAGCTATGGACGCCAGCACAGGTAGCGGAAGCAACGGCTGGGCGGCTCAACGTCTCATCGGTACGCAATGCGCTCTGGCTGCCGGACGAGGGCCGTATTCACCCGCTCACCCTGCTCGCGCACCTGGCAAAGCAGGCGCGGGCGGCAGGCGTTCAATTCGCTGGTCAGGCTTGCGTCGCTGCATACGAGGAGCAAGGTTCCCTGTGGCAGATCACGCTCGCCAGTGGCACAACGCTCTCGACTCGTGGGCTGATTAGCGCGGTTGGCCCGACCGCCGCTCCCAATGCACGTATCTACGCGCTGGCCTTCACCATCGACCTGCCCCCTGACTTCCCCGATTTCTGGGATGCCTCGCCCTACACCTACACCGACTTCCGCGCAGGGAACGGACGTATCGGTGCCAGTGGTGGTCGCTACGGCAAGGCCGGTATCACAAAGCACGACGCCTCCTATCACAGGCGCATGGCCGAGGCCGCACGCCACTGGTTGCCGGAATTAGCAGACAAAGCCCCACTCTTTACCTGGGCGGTTGACCTGGCCGTCAGCGCGGATATGATCCCGCAACTGCGCCCTCTGGGAAAAGTTGCTCCCGGCTTCGCCATCGAGGGACTGGGAGCGCTTGGCGTGCTCCCTGGCACCTTGCTTGGCCGTCGTGCCGCCGAGGCTATAGTGCAATGTCTGGACTGAGATAATTTTACTTGCGAAACCGACTCACGCCAGCATCGCTACCAGGCGCGGCAGGACAAGTCCGGCCTTTTCGTGAATCGCCACGTCTGCATACTCGTCAAGCGGCGTAGGTTGCAGGTTGATGATGATGAGGGGGACGTTGCGCTTGAGGGCCTGGCGTGGCAATGCGGCGGCTGGCACGACTTTGAGCGACGAGCCAACGACGAGGAACAGGTCGCACTCCGCTGTCAACGCCTTTGCCTGTGCCAGCGCTGGCTCCGGGACGCGCTGCCCGAAGAGGATCGAGGCTGATTTGAGATAGCCGCCGCAGAGAGGACAGACTGGATCGATCTCACCCGTATTGATGCGCTGCTGCAATTCGGCCATTGAGGACCGTGTGCCGCAGAGGGTGCAGGCGGCTGCACGCGAAGTCCCATGGATCTCGATGATCCGTTCGGGTGCATGTCCGGCATCCTGGTGCAGGCCATCGAAGTTCTGGGTGATGACGCCTATGAGCCGTTGACGGCGTTCCAATTCCGCCAGCGCGTAATGGGCGGCATTTGGCCGCGCCTCGGCAACTCGACCGGAAAGGTCGCGGCGTGTTTGCCAGTAGCGCTGCCGCGCTTCGGCGCTGGTAAGAAACTCCCGGTAGCTCACCGGTGGGCTTTGTTGCCAGATGGAGCCGGGACCGCGAAAATCGGGAATGCCCGATTCTGTGCTGATCCCCGCGCCCGTCAATACCACGATGCGCCTGGCCACCTGCATCAATTCAGCCGCGTCCTGCAATTGTTCCTGGAAACTGAGCATACAATAGTATATCGCCTGGAAGGGGTTGATGCAATGAGATTTTTTGCTAAGGGCTGCTCAGCTTCACCGTTGTCACCGTAAAACTGGTGTTTGGGCCAGCTACCAGCAGGGCGGGCCAGCCACCGGTGTAGGTGGAGTCGGAGATACCCGGATTGGGGATGGGCTGTCCGTTGACGGTAAAGGAGAATCCGCTTCCCTGCGCCACGACTTCCAGGGTGTTGCTTTGATGCAAACCTCGGTGGATAGCCGGGAGCGTTCCCTGCGCCAACCGTGCGGGTTGATTCTGATTCGCCACGCCATATTTCTCGACGAGATAATCACCGTTGCTATCGATGATGAAGGCATAGCAGGTGGTGGTGCCACTTGCATCTTCCTTCAGTTGGTAGGCAAGCCCGTAGAATACCTGGGATGCGCCTGTGTTCTGTGACCATTGAGCCGAGTAGGTGAAGTTTGTGGGCAGCGCGCTGGTGTTGGGATGAGGAAAATAGGTGCGGTCATCGCTCACGCTGAGGTTGTACTGAGCGTTGCTCATGCTGGCATGAAGGCCGTTGATATCGCCGATTGTCCAGTTACGGTCGTTGTTCTGGAATGTTTCAGTGAATGGCGCGAATGCTACGTTTCCAGGCTGTATGCCGCTATTGCCGGGCAGCCAGGATGGATGCGATTGCCAGATCACCGCGGCGACCACAATGATAGCGAGGATGATGCTGGTGGCGAACGTTCCGGGACGAAGCACGCTGGAGCGGTTTCTGACGGGTATGGATAGCTTCTCCGCTCCTGTTGTGGGATCGGTCACTGATTGGCGACCGGGCATTGATTGCGCAAAGGGTTGTTGCGTTGGCGGCTGGGTTTGCGCGCCGTAGTACGAGTTTGGTGTGTTGCCCGCGCTCATGTGAGATGGTGAAGGCTGTGTTTGTCCGGTCTGGGAGCGAAGATTTGTTCTGCTGTCGTACAGGGGAGCCGAAAGCGGATAGGTGGTGGGTGTGAGGTACGTTTCGAGCGCCTGGGCCATCTCCTCGGCTGATTGGAAGCGTGCTGTGGGCGCTTTTGCCAGCGCCTTTGCCGTGATCTGCGCCAGCAGTTCGGGAACCTGCGGGTTGACCTCGCGCACAGGAGGTGGAGGCGTATGCACATGCTGGTAGAGCAGGCCGAGCACCGTGGTAGAGTGGAACGGTACCTGTCCCGTCAGCATCTGGAAGAGTACCACGCCGAGGGCATAGACATCGGTACGGGCATCGACCGGCTGCCGGGTAATCTGCTCCGGTGCCATATATTCTGCCGTGCCGACCATCTGATCAACGTTGGTCAGGGCCGGGTTAAGTTGTGCATTCCCGTCCAGCATGGGCGACGTGGCATCGGGGGTATCGAAAATCTTGGCGATACCGAAGTCGGAGAGCAGGAGTTCGTTGGGGTCGCTGGCCGAGACGAGCATGTTCTGTGGCTTGACATCACGGTGGACGATGCCGCGCTGGTGGGCATGGTGCAGCGCCCGTGCCATTTGCAGCGCATACAGGGCGGCGCGACGCGGCTCAAGTGGTCGCGAGCCGCGCAATTGATCGCGCAACGTGCCACCACCAACGTATTGCATGACCAGGTAGGCGAGGTTGCCCGTGTCGCCGAAATCGTAGACCGCGACGATATTGCGCTGTTCCAGGTTGGCGATCACCTGCGCCTCTCGCTCGAAACGTTCTTTAAAGCCGGGCTTATCCGCCACCTGGGGCAGCACAATTTTGATGGCGACATCGCGCCGCAGCCGCGCATGATACGCCTTGTAGACGCGGGCCATCCCACCCTCGCCCAGCTTCGATTGGATCAGGTACGCGCCCAGCATTTTCCCAATCAAGGGATCGTTGTCTATCATAGCTCCCCCTGTATGAACTCCTCCACTTCTTATACCTCAACCGATGACCGTGCAATACCAGGTGATATTGTCACTGTTCGCCGGGCCGCTGAAGGTCAGCGTGGCCTGCGCCTGGCAGTTATTGGATGGCACGTAGATCTGTACTCGCGTCCCCTGGTTTGGGCCGAGTGTGCCGCTGGCAGGCTTGAACACGATGCCCGATATACCGCTGCTGGACGAAGTCCAATTGAGGCTCTGGCTGCTTGAGCTGTTCGCGATCGAGGCGGTACATGTCCATAGCCCGCTATTGCCGTTGAAACTGCAACTCTGGTCGGCGTTGAAGGTGGGTGGACTGGGTGACTCGACCACCAGCGTCGGCGCGGCCTGCACCGTCAGCGTCACCTGCACGGTAGACTGGGTTGAGCCGACAGCAAAGGTGATGTGGCCGGTATAGGTTCCCGCGCTCAACTTCGCGGCCAGATTCGAGGCTGTCACCGTCACGTTTTGTGCTGCACTGCTGTTCAGTGTCCCGCCGTTGCTGCTGATGCTCAGCCAGTTGCCACCCGAATCGGTTGCGACGGAGGCTGACCATGTCGCTGCCAGCGAGCCGCAATTGGTCACGGAGACCGTTTGTTTGGCCGGGTCGCTCACTCCGGCCTCGCCGCTAAAGCTCAGGCTCGTTGGGACGGCATTGACACAGCCTTTCTGAACGGTGAGGTTGACCGTCGCCGTTTCGCTGCTATTATCTTGCTGGTCGCTGAACGTGACCGTTGTCGAGAAATTGCCCACTTTCAGGCTGCTCGCGCTCGCGCTCAACGTGACCTGCTGCTGCCCCGGAGCCTGTATCTGCCCCGATGTGCGATCCAGTTTGAGCCAGGGTGCGGCGTTCTGATTCCAACTCGCCGTCCAATTGACGACGTTGGAGCCGCTGGTGCAGAGCGTGACCACCGAAGAGACGGTTTGATTATATCCTTCGCTGACCGGCCCCAGTGTCACCGTGTTTGGATTAATACAGCTTAACCCCGTCGTGGTAGTAGTTGCCGTCACCGTCGCGGAAGGCGATGGTGACGGCGATGGCGTCACCGTGACGGTCGTTGTCGCGGAAGGCGATGGCGAAGATGATGGAGATGCTGTAGGCGTTGTTCCAGGCGTGACAACATTGAAGTTAAGTTCAGCACTGCGCGGGTTGTGGCTTTCGGAGGCGCGTATCGTATGTGGCCCTATTTTCCAGCTCGCTTCCACTGCAATCGCTGCTGTAAAACTGCCATCTCCGCCTACCTGAATAGTGCTGCTTGTTGAAGACATCTGCGTCATCCGGTTTGCCAGTGTCCACACCTCTCCGGTTGTTGCCTGCATGCCAACATTGTTACTCATCGACAGGGAAGAGTTCGAGTACACCGCTGAAATGATAAGCGGCGTGGAACCATCCAGCGTCAGCGTTACGCTGCCGCCGGGCAGAAAATGGCTGCCGTACAGGTGCAGCGTTCCACCCGTGGGAACGTCGCCGCTGCCACTCAAGGAGATGGCCGGAGAGAAAATCGTAAAAAAGGCGGTAATGAAACTGGTGATAATAAGAATAATGACGGCGACAATTATGAGCCAGAGAGGAGCGCAGCCCGGTGCCGGATTAGGATGTGGCGGGCGCGGACTTGTCGGATGAGTTGGATGCGCTGGAGGCTGCGGCGCGGTTGATCCGAATCCTGCTGAGGGTGGTATCTCTACCGGTGGAAAGTTGCCCACTGCTGGTGGCGCAAAAGGCGTACCCGGCGAGCCTGGAAAGCCCTGCGCCGTTGGCGCTCCACCAACTGAAGGCGCACCCTGCACCGAGGGAACATTGCCCATCTGGGGCGTACCCTGCACCACCGGTACATTGCCCTGTTGCATGTCTCCCGCGAAGCCGCCTACGAGACCCAGACCGAGCAGTGCGGCCCGCCGCCGCTTCTCTTCCTCCTCCTCTTCCAGGCTTGAGGCAGAAAGTGTCGATCCATAGTAATCGGGAAATGCTGGATTGGCCCGCCCCCGATTCACAGGTGCTAAAGGAGGGTAATCCGGTGCTGAAGCGGTGAGAACCGTCGCGACGTCTGGACTGGGTGCTCCGGACGCCGCGAACGGTGAGAGACTGAAGCTGGTGGGAACATTGTCGCCAGTGGTGCGTGCTGGTGCGCGGCCACAATGGCCGCAAAAACTTGCAGCATCGGGAAAGTCTGTTCCACAATATTCACATATTGCCATATGAGTCCTCCTGAGCGGAGAAATGCTTAAAATTGTAAGTCAGAGATAAAAGGGCGAATTGCTCACCCATTGGACAGAGAATTATACAGTCTCTGATTAAAAGATAGAATGCTTTCTGATATAGACGCTCCAGGCACTGGCTATTCACAGGTCATTATACCAGAGCCGGTGCTATCTGATAGTAAGCATTATCACCTGCTTGCTGTGATGTAGCTCACACTTCAGAATCTCATTCAAAAGCTGTCTATTTCAAAAGGTGCCGGTTAAGTCTACTTGTTAAACTGAACGATGGAAGGGGGCCTGTCATCGTATATACTGTACTAGTTAGAACTGTCTATAACCCTGCTTGATGCTCTTTTTGAGAAAGGAGATTTGCATGTTCGTCTCGCCCGTCCCTCTGGCTGCTACCGTTGCCGCCCTGCGTGAGAATCGGCTTGACCTGTTTGCCTATATCAATGAGACGTGTGATCGGATTGAGGAGGTCGAACCGCACATTTCGGCGCTCTTGCCGGAGCCGGGTCGACGCGAACGGCTGCTGGATGAGGCGCGGGTATTGCGGGAGCGGTTTCCCGATCCGCTGGAGCGGCCACCACTGTACGGGGTGTTATGTGGGGTGAAGGATATTTTTCTGGCCGATGGCTTTCCCACGCACGCGGGTTCGCTGCTTCCAGCCGCGTTGTTTGAGGGGCCGGAGGCGGAGAGCGTGAGTCGACTGCGTGCGGCAGGCGCGCTGGTACTGGGCAAGACGGTGACGACGGAGTTTGCGTACTTTGAGCCGGGGCCGACGCGCAACCCGCACAATCCCGCGCACACGCCGGGCGGGTCGAGCAGTGGTTCAGCGGCTGCGGTGGCGGCTGGTTTCTGTTCGCTGGCGCTGGGTACGCAGACGATTGGCTCGACTATCCGACCCGCCAGCTTCTGTGGCATTGTCGGCTTCAAGCCGAGCTATGGGCGTATTCCCATACATGGCGTCATTCCCTGTTCGGTCTCCGTTGATACCGTTGGTTTCTTTACGCCTGATGTGGCTGGCATAGCATTGGCCGCTCCCGTACTCTGTGATGGTTGGCAGGCGATTCAGCCAGCGGCGGAAACACTGCCGGTGCTTGGCTTGCCGGATGGCCCCTATCTGGCGCAGGCATCGCCACAGGGATTAGCGGCATTCGAGCGACAGGTGACGGCGCTCGATATGGCAGGCTATACCGTGCGGCGCGTACAGGCGCTGGCTGATATTGAGGCCATCAATCGCAGGCACCAGAGAATGGTCTTCGCCGAGATGGCGCAGGCGCACCGCGTGTGGTTTGCGCGGTACGAGTCGCTTTATCGAGAGCGCACTGCCGCTGCCATTCGTGAGGGGCAGACAGTGGGAGATGACGAACTGGTCGCGTGCCAGGCGAGTCGCGAGCGATTGCGTGGGGAGTTGGAGACATTGATGGAGCAATACGGCGTAGACATGTGGATCTGTCCAGCCGCGCCTGGGACAGCGCCCGAAGGCATCACGACGACCGGGAACGCCATCATGAATCTGCCCTGGACACATGCCGGAATGCCTGCCCTGTCGCTGCCTGCCGGGCGAGCGGAGAATGGCTTGCCGCTCGGCTTGCAGTGTGTTGGCAGGTTCATGCGAGATGAATATGTGGTAGTATATGCTGTAGCCATAGCTGAAGCGATGCTTGTACAATAGGGAGAGCAACTGTCTGTCGTTGCCGTCTGGAAGCTACGAGGCGCTTTCCAGCGTGTAACAGAAGAGAGGAGCCTACTACCGCATATCAGGAGCAGCCATTGTTCGAGAACGCATTCTCCATTGAGGATCTGGCAGTCTTCGATAACGAAACGCTGAAGCTGATACTGAGGGGAAAAAGCTTCGGTGTGAAGCTCGAAGATATGGCATTGAGTGTGCATGGCGCACCAGACTCGTTGGTCCGGTTCATCACACACAACGTGCCACCCCAGCAGCGTGAGTATTTCACGCGGGAGCTTTGTCGTTCTGCGCCGGCAGATGCAGTCGAGGAGGCGCGTAAGCGCGTGCTCGATAGCCTCTTCTGGGAACTGACCTATTGGAAAACTCCTGAGCTGTACGAGGAATTGACCGGGGGCGAAGAACTTCATCCAGGGATATTTCAGGCGCTGGAGCCGGATATACGTGGGAAGATAGTACTGGATGTGGGCGCGGGCAGCGGGCGTGCTTCGTTCGAGTGCCTGCATCACGGTGCCAGTCTGGTCTACGCCGTTGAGCCATCTCCCGGACTGTTGCACATCTTGCGACAGAAGCTGAACGGGCAGTGGATGTACCAGCGCATTATTCCCTGCCAGGGGCGCTTCGACAGCATTCCGTTGGAGGATGACAGCGTTGATGTTGCCCTCTCGTGCTCGGCGTTCACATCAGAGCCGGAACGGGGAGGCGAGCCAGGGTTGGCTGAACTGCGGCGCGTGGCGAAACCGGGCGGGAAGATTGTGCTCATCTGGCCGCGTGTCGAAGATTACGGCTGGTTGATCGCTCACGGATTTCATTACCTTGCGTTGCCGGTGCAGCGGGAAATGTGCGTGCATTTCCGTTCACTGCAAAGCGCTCTGCAGATTGCGCGTCGTTTCTACCCCTCTAATCAGGCGGTTGTGTACTACCTCCTGAAGCGGCAGCAACCGGAAGTGCCTTTCTCGGTATTAGGCTTTAATCCACCACGTGATTTCTGTTGGCAAGTAGTCGAGTAATACACACGCATGAAAGGAAGAAAACATGGATTCGAATGTCGTGCAGACAACAACATCATCAGAGCGCGGCTGGGCTGAGACACCGCCGGTCAGCCCGCCATTGCGGCATGTGATTGGAGAACTGGTTGAGCGCCAGTCCTGGACGGATTCGCTGGCGATCCCATTTCAAGATTGGCTGCTAAAGCTCTATGGGCAACCAGGGCAACCAGGACGCAAGGTCAAAGACCTGTTGAACGGCACATGGCTTGGCCACGCGGTTCACCCTATGCTTACCGATATACCCATCGGTGTCTGGAGCGCTTCACTGCTGCTCGACTTTCTCTGGCTTGGTGATGAGAACGAGGGAGTCGCCAGTGCCGCCGATAATACTTTATTATTCGGCTTGCTCGGTGCAGCAGGCGCAGCGGTGACGGGTGTGACCGATTGGAGCGATCAGGTTGATACGGATCGTCGTATCGGTTTTATTCATGGCCTGCTCAATGGCGGCGTCACCGTATTAAACGCGGCATCGTACGCGCTGCGAAAAATGGGCCTGCGCCGCACCGGTATCGCGGTTTCCACCAGCGCCTATGCTGTACTGATTTTCACGGCCTATCTCGGTGGGGAACTTGTCTTCGGCAAGGGCATCGGCGTCAATCACAACGCCTTTGAGGGCGGCTCGGACGATTTTGTGCCGGTGATGAGCGAGGCAGACCTGGTGGATGGCAAACTGACTCGTGTGAACGCGGGCGGCATTCCCGCTGTCCTGCTGAAGCAGGGCAAGACCATCTACGCCATTGGTGCTATTTGCACGCATATGGGAGGCCCGTTGGACGAGGGGACGGTGGAGAACGGCGTTGTTACCTGCCCCTGGCACGCCTCGCAGTTCCGCATGTCTGATGGCAGCGTCGTCACCAGCCCGGCAGTCTACGCCGAACCCAACTTCGCCGTGCGTGTCCGCAGCGGCAAAATCGAACTGCGCCGCCTCGACCACGCTTAAACGTACCCCATCCTTCGACTTTCCCTCACGGACGGGTGCCATTCAGATTTTTGCACAAGGGGAAAAGTCCGTAGGGGCGACCTTAATGGTCGCCCGCAGCCAGGAGCGCAGCAACTGGCCTGCTGCGCCAACCGGCAAAGACTGCCTGCCGATGCGCTTAGCTGTCGGCAGCGGGCGACCATCAAGGTCGCCCCTACGGCATTCAGGTGCTTTCCGCAAAAAATGAATGGCCCCCTCACGCACACGCTGATTGACCCCTACCCAGGGGGTATGGTATACTGTACATAAATCTAACTTTCCTGCTTTACGAGGGAAAGCGGAATGAATATGCTGGCGTAGGAACAAAAGGAGGTACCTGGCATGGAAAAGGACCGTCAGGTGGATGTATTGAAACGGCTTTCCTATATCGAGGGGCATGTCGCGGGCATACGCAAGATGGTGGAGGAAGACAAATATTGTGTCGATATCCTGCGCCAGACGTATGCGGTACGGAAATCGCTGGAAAAGTTGGAGTCTCTCATTCTTGAAGGCCACTTGCGTACTTGCGTGCCGGAGGGCATCAAGCATGATCGCGAGGAAGCCGTTATTCAGGAATTGATCCAGCTCTACAGCATTGCAGGCAATCGATAGCGCATTGCCGCTGAAAAAATAGGAACATGAATAGCACAGAAGGAATAATAGTATGGAGTCAGTAACGCTTGTGGCACCGGACATTTCGTGTGAGCATTGCCAGCGAGCAATTGAGGGTGCAGTCTCCGAGATGCCAGGGGTGAGCAGCGTCAAGGTAGATATCCCCACGAAAACAGTGCATGTCGATTATGATGCTCACAAAACCTCGCTGGAGAAGATCGAGGAAGTGCTCGACGACGTTGGCTATACCGTTGCCAAATAGAGGGCTGAGAGCCTTATGGCTCGTGGACGCCCATCTGTTCGAGCACTCGCTTGAGGTGGATGAGGCCGAGTCGCATCCGGGCTTTGACCGTGCCGAGGGGTATTTGATATCCCACGGAAATTTCTGAATGCGTCCAGCCCTGGAAATAGGCAAGTTCAATCACCTGCCGTTGTTCCGCGGATAGCTTCAAAAGTGCTGCACGAACCTGGGAACTCTGGACGGATCGCCAGGCTTCATCCCATACATCTGGAAACGCCAGACGCTCATCCTGTTCCACGTCTTCCAACGTTGTATCCCTCGTCGACGGTCTGCGGCGCATACTGCGCAGGTAGTCGATGGTGCGATGTTGCAGGATAGAAATAAGCCAGGCTCGAACAGAACCCGCCTGGGGCGAGTACGAGTCTGCCCGTCGCCAGACTGATATAAATGCATCTTGTAAGAGGTCTTCTGCTATCTGGTGGTCTGACACCATGCGATATGCCAGCGAATAGAGTATGCGGTGATAGCGCTGGTAGAGCGGTTCCATGGCCCAGACCGCTTTGCCAGCGATAGCAAGAATGAGCGCTTCATCGCTGAGTTCAAGAGAGGAAGGTACGCTCTCTTCAGTTTCTCGATGGCGCTCAGAATCGCCCTCCTGAAAATACTGCATTGAAGATAACCTGCTTATCATAGCCTTCTCTATTATAGTACGTGAGAAATCGCCAGTTAGATCAGTGCTTTTCCCTCTTTCTTCCTGAGAACAATTTTCTCACAAATGAGCTTCTTTGGGTACACTCCAGCCAGGGCTATATAAAAGTTGCGCCTGCGGTGCTCAGAAGCAGATGAAGTAAGGCGTTGGGTGGGCTTCGCCCACCCAACGCCTTACTTCATCTGCCTCCCATTGGCTCGCAAGCGAGCCAGTCAGAGAGAAAGACTTTTAGGCAGCTTTGCACTCTAGCCCATCAAAGTTGTCTTGACCGGATGACTTCTGTTAAGATGTAAAAAATGAGCAGAGAAAGGGCTTTGAGTAAAGATATGGACGAACACTTCCCCAGCTGGTATCCCTTGCAGATTCGCTTTCGCGATCTCGATCCACTGGCGCACGTGAATAATACGGTCTACTTCACCTATTTTGAGGAGGCAAGAAGTCACTATTTTAAGCAGTTGGAACCCTGGCTTGAGCAGTGGCCCTCGAAGGCGGAGCATCAGCAACAAGAAGAGCAGCATGAGCAGCATAACCCACGCATCCAGACGGGGCCGCGAGGAGCGCATTACGGCTTTCTCGTCAAAGAAATCACCTGTACCTACGAACTGCCGCTCATACGCGAGGACCGGGCCGAGGTCGGCGTGCGCATAGCGCGAGTTGGCCGCTCAAGCTTTGTCATGGAGCATCAAATTCGCGATATCAACGACCACGAACGCATCTTTGCTAGCGGCAGTTCGGTCATGGTGTGGTGCAATTACTACACTGGACGTCCCTATCCTCTTCCACTGTCGCTACGCCACGCTTTTGAGCAGATGGAGGGACGGGCGTTTCCTGTTCCAGAGGCATAATGCGAAACAATGCAGCTTTGTCTAAAAACAAGCTGATGTTGTAGGGGCGACGCCTTGTGCTCGCCCGCGTTCCAACCAAGCAAACGCGG